>NZ_JAMYLA010000029.1:0-84673 GCF_040317725.1 Mesorhizobium sp. M1396
GCGTCCGTCAGTACAAATCGCGCCATTCAAAGCTTGAATCACAATCAGGCTCAAAGTGGAATCCTGAATCTCAACAGGCCCTAGCTCAGCTGTTCTTCATAGGTGCATGTCAGCGCCCTCATGCCAGGCGCCTTTTGCGCCCGCCGCACACCGCCTTCAGGCAGCGCGGGGCGATACGATCTTCTGTGCCGGCTTCTTCTTCTTCGCGGTGTGGAGAAGGGCGGCGACGATCGCGGCCGGACCGATTGCGCGGTAGTGGTTGGCCAGCGCCGGTTGCTTGGCGCGGTTGGATTCCTGCTTGCTGCGAGGCATGTCTCTCTTCCCAGGTAACATTTTCGTGTCCGCGTTTGATGGCCGATTCTGACCAAATCGTGACGCCCGCTGATCTAGCCGACGAATGTTTCATGACTGTGCCGACATGTTTAATAAAATGTTTCAGTGCATCATTACCTGTGATCCAGCGATGTTTTTGCCGAAACTAGCGACTTGACGGCAACACAAGCCAAGGCGATAAAGCCGCCCATGAAAACGTCTTTCGCCATTTGTGGCATTTGCATTATTGGCTAGCCTCGCGCTGGTCCGGACGTTTTCGCCTCATCTTCCCCAGATTGGACAAACGCCCCGGCCAGCAGGCTGGAATCCGATTTGCGCCTCGGCGCAAGACAGGTTCCATCCAAACAAAAAGTTCTGAACCGGGAAGGCACGAATGTCTGACGCATCGCAGGGCCTGCGCCTCTACAACACGCTGACGCGAGCGAAGGAGGATTTCGTCCCGATCGATGGGCGCAATGTGCGCATGTATGTCTGCGGCCCGACCGTCTATGACTTTGCCCATATCGGCAATGCCAGGCCGGTGATCGTCTTCGACGTGCTGTTTCGCTTGCTGCGTCATGTCTATGGGCAGACGCACGTCACCTATGTGCGCAACATCACCGACGTCGACGACAAGATCAACGCGCGCGCCTTGCGGGATTTTGGCGGCGAGGTCGCTTCAGGCACGCTTTCGCTCAACGAAGCGATCCGGCGGGTCACCGAAAAGACCGCCGATCAGTTTCACCGCGACGTGGCGGTTCTTGGCTGCCTGGAGCCGACGGTCGAGCCGCGCGCCACCGAATTCGTCGAGCCCCGCGCTGATGGCAAGGTGGACATGATCACCCTGATTCAAAGCCTGATCGAACGCGGCCATGCCTATGTTGCCGCGGGCGAAGTGCTGTTCGACACAGCGTCGATGCCTGACTACGGCCAGCTGTCGAAACGCAATCTCGACGAGCAGCAGGCCGGCGCTCGCGTCGCCGTCGACGCGCACAAGAAAAACCCCGGCGATTTTGTCCTCTGGAAGCTGTCGTCACCGGAGGAGCCCGGCTGGAATTCGCCATGGGGCAGGGGCCGGCCCGGCTGGCACATCGAATGTTCGGCGATGTCGGCCGCCTATCTCGGCGAGGTGTTCGACATCCACGGCGGAGGTCTCGACCTGATCTTCCCGCATCATGAGAACGAGATCGCCCAGTCGCGCTGCGCCCACGGCACCGATGTCATGGCCAACATCTGGATGCACAATGGCTTCCTGCAGGTCGAAGGCCAGAAAATGTCGAAGAGCCTCGGCAATTTCTACTCGATCAACGAACTCTTGGAGACCGAGACCTTCGGTGGCCGCAAATGGCCGGGTGAGGTGCTGCGGCTGGCGATGCTGATGACGCACTATCGCGAGCCCATCGACTTTTCCGTGCGCAAGCTGGAAGAGGCCGAGAACACGCTGCGCAAATGGAAGCGGGCGGCCGACCTGGCGCCGGCTGCGGCAGGTCAGTTGCCCGCGGAGGTTATAGATGCCTTGTCGGACGATCTCGCCACCTATGCCGCCTTCCAGCTTTTGACCCAGTTGGCCGGCGAGTCAGCGGACGGCAACGATGCGGCGGCCGCACTGAAGGCGTCGCTGCTGTTCTTCGGCTTCGATGTCGCCTCGGCGAAGGTTGATGAAGACCACGTCGCCAAGGCCATCGCCAAGCGCCTCGCATTCATCGCCGCCAAGAACTGGGTCGAAGCCGACCGCATCCGCGACGAACTGTTGGCACAAGGTATACAGTTGAAGGACGGCAAGGATCCGGTCACCGGCGAACGCATCACCACTTGGGAGGTGAAGCGGTGAGGGTGGCGCGAAACACTTTTGCAAGGTTGGCGAAGACGCTGGCGACAGCCGATCTCCCCCCTTGCGGGGGAGATGTCCGGCAGGACAGAGGGGGGTGTGAAGGAACGCCAGCGTTTCTGTTTGCCCACTCTCGTTTCGACCGTTTTCCGAAAAGGCAGCGGTCTCCAGTTGATAAGCGGGCGGGACAGCACCCCCCTCTGTCCTGCCGGACATCTCCCCCGCAAGGAGGGAGATCGGCCCTAGTCGCCGATTTCGCTAGTTGCCGGCGAAGGGGTGTTTGATGGGACACGATCTTGTTCCGCAACGACACCGCCGGAATGCAAAATCCATGCGTCGCGTTATGACCGATGCGGAGTTGAAACTTTGGAATGAGTTGCGCGCTCATCGGCTGATGGGAATGAGCTTTCGGCGGCAGGTGCCGATTGGACCTTACATCGTCGACTTTGCTTGCTCAGCCTATCATCTCGTTGTCGAGGTCGACGGTAGCCAACATGCGGATAGCGAAAATCTACAACATGACGAGACACGCAGCGCATATTTGAAGCGCTCGGCTGGACCATCCTGCGCTTCTGGAACGACGACGTCATTCGCGATATCGACAATGTCTGCCAGCACATCGTTATCGAAGCTGGCCTGGCCGGCGCTGAAAAGCCAGTACCCGAACCAGCAAGGGAGTCCGTTTCATGATCGACCATCTCGGCATCACCGTTGCCGATTTCGACGCTTCGAAGGGTTTCTACGACAAGGCGATGGCGCCCCTTGGTGCCGCGCTGCTGTACATGGTGCCCCTGGAATACACCGGCGGCGCCAAGGTCGGTGGCTATGGCCGCGACCGGCCGGTGTTCTGGCTGAGTACCGGCAAGGACAAACCCAATGACCACCAGCACGTCGCCTTCACCGCGCGCAGCCGCGCCGAGGTCAATGCCTTCCATGCCGCGGCCCTTGCCGCCGGCGGCAAGGACAATGGCGGGCCGGGCCTGCGTCCGCACTATCACCCGGACTACTATGCCGCCTTCGTCTTCGATCCCGACGGCAACAATGTCGAGGCCGTCTGCCATGCCCCGGAGTGAGCGGCGATGAGCCTCGACAACCGGCCGATCTACACCGGCGGCTGCCAGTGCGGCGCGGTGCGCTTTCGCGTCGAAGGCGCGTTGGGGGACGCTTCGATCTGCCATTGCCGCATGTGCCAGAAGGCGTTCGGCTCGTTCTACGCGCCGCTGGTTTCAGTGCGCGAGGCGAAGCTCGACTGGACGCGTGGCGAGCCGAAATATTTTCGCTCATCCAACCATGTCGATCGTGGTTTTTGCGGCAATTGCGGCACGCCGCTGACCTTCACCGCGCCGGATGGTGTCGGGCTGGCGATCGGTGCGTTCGACAATCCGGCGGAGATCGCGCCGCTGATCCAGTGGGGCACGGAGGCAAAGCTGCCCTATGTCGATACGATCCCGCAATTGCCGGGCGAGGAGACCATGGCCGACATGTCGTCGGCCCCCTACCTGGCCGATCTCGTCTCCTATCAGCATCCAGACCACGACACCGAACAATGGCCGCCAGAGGAAAAGCCATGACCGAGACAGTTAGAACCGGTGGCTGCCAATGCGGCGCCGTGCGTTTCCGCATTCATGGGGCGCTCGGCCGCCCCTCCATCTGCCATTGCCGCATGTGCCAGAAGCAATTCGGCTCGTTTTTCGGTGCGCTGGTGACGGTGCCCAGGGATGGCGTCGAGTGGACCCATGAAGAGCCGAGCTATTTCCAATCGTCGGTCAACATCGATCGTGGTTTCTGCGCCAGATGCGGGACGCCGCTGACCTATCGGCAGCCCGGCGGACTTGAGATCGCCATCGGCGCCTTCGACGACCGTTCCGATCTCGCCCCGCAGATCCAAATCAATTACGCAGCGCGGCTGCCCTGGGTGGAGACGATCTTCGATCAGCCCGTTCATCAGGACCCCGACTACTACGCGAGGCAGGAGCAGATCATCTCCTTCCAGCATCCCGACCATGAAACAGCGGACTGGCCGACCAAAGGTTTGCAACTATGAGCAGTCAATTGCGTACGCTCTACCCCGAGATCGAGGCGTTCGATTCCGGCATGCTCGATGTCGGCGACGGCCATCAGGTCTACTGGGAGCGTTCCGGCACCAAGGGCGCCAAGCCGGCCGTGTTCATGCATGGCGGGCCAGGTGGCACCATCTCGCCAAAACATCGGCGGCTGTTTGACCCGAAGCTTTACGACGTCATCCTGTTCGACCAGCGCGGCTGCGGAAAATCGACGCCCAACGCCTCGCTCGAAGCCAACACGACATGGCATCTGGTCGCCGATATCGAACGTTTGCGCGAAATGGTCGGCTTCGACAAATGGCTGGTGTTCGGCGGCTCCTGGGGCTCCACGCTTGCGCTCGCCTATGCCGAGACGCACCCCGAACGCGTCAGCGAACTGGTGGTGCGCGGCATCTACACACTGACGCGCGCCGAACTCGAATGGTACTACCAGTTCGGCGTTTCGGAGATGTTCCCGGACAAATGGGAGCGTTTCCTGGCGCCGATCCCCGAGGCCGAGCGCGGCGACATGATGGCCGCCTACCGCAAGCGGCTGGTCGGCAGCGATCGCAAGGCGCGGATCGAAGCCGCCCGCGCCTGGAGTCTGTGGGAAGGCGAAACCATCACGCTGTTGCCGGAGCCCGAAACCAGCGGTCCGTTTGGTGAAGACGACTATGCCGTCGCCTTCGCCCGCATCGAGAACCACTATTTCGTCCATGCCGGCTGGCTGGAGGAAGGTCAGCTGTTGCGCGATACGCACAAACTTGCGGATATTCCCGGCACCATCGTCCATGGCCGCTACGACATGCCGTGCCCGGCGCGCTATGCCTGGGCGCTGCACAAGGCCTGGCCGAAGGCGGATTTCCATCTGATCGAGGGCGCCGGTCATGCGTATTCGGAGCCGGGCATCCTTGACCGGCTGATCCGCGCGACGGACAAGTTTGCAGGCAAATGACCATGAGCCGCGAGCGCCTCTATCTCTTCGACACCACGTTGCGCGATGGCCAGCAGACGCCGGGCATCGACTTTTCCGTCGAGGACAAGATCGCCATCGCCAAACTGCTTGACGCCTTCGGCCTCGACTATGTCGAGGGCGGCTATCCCGGCGCCAACCCGACCGACACGGCCTTCTTCCAGGAGAAGCGCACGGCACGCGCCAAATTCGTCGCCTTCGGCATGACCAAGCGGGCAGGGGTATCGGCGTCCAACGATCCCGGCCTTGCATCACTGGTGCAGTCGAAATCGGACGCCATCTGCTTCGTCGCCAAGAGCTGGGACTACCATGTCCGCGTCGCGCTCGGCTGCACCAATGAGGAGAACCTCGACGCCATCAAGGCCTCCGTCGAGGCGGCGATCGCCGCCGGCAAGGAGACATTGGTCGACTGCGAGCATTTCTTCGACGGCTTCAAGGCCAATCCCGACTATGCACTGGCCTGTGCCAGGACCGCTTATGATGCCGGCGCGCGCTGGGTGGTGCTGTGCGACACCAATGGCGGCACGCAGCCGTCGGAAGTCCGCGCCATTGTCGAGAGCGTCATCGCCTTCGGTATGTCAGGCGATCATCTCGGCATCCATGCCCATGACGACACTGGCCAGGCCGTGGCCAATTCGCTGGCCGCGGTCGAGGCCGGCGTGCGCCAGATACAGGGCACGCTCAACGGTATCGGCGAGCGCTGCGGCAACGCCAACCTGATCTCGATCATGCCGACGCTGGCTCTGAAGCCGGCTTTCGCCGATCGTTTCGAGACGGGCATTTCGACTGAGGCGCTGACCGGTATTTCGCGCCTGTCGCGCGCCTTTGATGAACTCTTGAACCGCGCCCCGGAAGCGCAGGCGCCCTATGTCGGCGCATCAGCCTTCGCGACCAAGGCCGGCATCCATGCTTCGGCGCTGGCCAAGGAGCCGGCGACCTATGAGCATGTGCCTCCGGAAACGGTCGGCAACCGCCGCCGCGTCATGGTTTCGGATCAGGGCGGCAAGGCCAATTTCCTCGCCGAGCTGAAGCGGCGCGGCATCGACGTGCCGAAGGACGATCACCGGCTCGACGCGCTGATATCAGTGGTCAAGGAACGCGAGGCCGAGGGCTATGCCTATGAGGGTGCCGACGCCAGCTTCGAGCTTCTGGCGCGCAAGATGCTGCACGGCCTGCCGGAGTTCTTCAACGTCACCTCGTTCCGCTGCATGGTCGAGCGCCGCTTCGACGCCAACGGCCAGTTGAAGACGGTGTCCGAAGCGATCGTGAAAGTGCTGGTCGACGGCGAGGAGAAGATGTCGGTGGCCGAGGGGCACGGCCCGGTCAACGCACTCGACATCGCGCTGCGCAAGGATCTTGGCAAATTCCAGGGCGAGATCGCCGATATGGAGCTTGCCGACTTCAAGGTGCGTATCCTCAATGGCGGCAGCGAGGCGATCACCCGCGTTCTGATCGAATCGCATGACGGCACCGGCGCGCGCTGGTGGACAGTCGGCGTTTCCGAAAACATCATCGACGCCTCGTTCCAGGCGCTGATGGATTCCATCGTCTACAAGCTGATGAAGAACCGCGAGATGGCCGGCCTTGTGGCGGCCGAATAGGGTTGAACCATCAGCGAAAGTCCATTGATCCATCAGAACTTTGCGATGGTCTTGGCAAGATGGCTGGGCCATAGCGTTGGGCCATGGCCACTGAAGCGATTACCCTGGACGCGGACTCGAAGGCACGGCGCGGCTTTTTGCTGGCGCTTGGCGCCTATCTCTTGTGGGGAATGCTGCCCTTCTACATGAAGGCCGTGGCGCATCTGCCGCTTGCTGAAGTGATAGCCCATCGCATCGTCTGGTCGGTGCCGATCGCCGCCGCCGTCCTGATCTGGGCTGGCCGCACGGCGGACTTCAAGGCGGCGTTGCGTTCGCCGCGCACCATCGCCATGGCCGCGCTGACGGCGGCGCTGATCTCGGTCAACTGGGGCATCTATGTCTGGGCGATCGCCGTCGACCGCACCGTCGAGACCGCGCTCGGCTATTACATCAACCCGCTGGTCAGCGTCGTCGTCGGCGCGCTGTTGCTGGGCGAGCGGCTCGACCGTCTGCAGATTGCGGCCGTGGTGCTGGCGGCCGTCGCCGTCGCCGTGCTGACCATCGAGGGCGGCAAGCTGCCCTGGGTGTCGCTGGCCTTGGCGTTTTCCTTCGCCGCCTACGGCTTCTTCCGCAAGACGCTGCCGATCGGCCCGAGCCAAGGGTTTCTGCTCGAAGTGCTTTTGCTGTCGGTGCCGGCCCTTGGCTACATCGTCTACCTGATCGCGACCGGACAGGACCACATCGTATCCAGTAGCGGTACCGATACGGCGCTGCTGATTGGCTGCGGTCCGGTCACGTCGGTGCCGCTCTTGCTGTTCGCCTTCGGCGCCAAGCTGCTGCGCCTCTCCACCATCGGCATCATGCAATACATCGCGCCGACCATGGTGTTCCTGATCGCCGTGCTGATCTTCGATGAGCCTTTCGGCACCACCCAGGCCGTCGCCTTTGCACTGATCTGGGCGGCACTGGCGGTGTATTCCTGGTCGATGTTGACGACAGCGCGCAAGGCTTCTGCCCGGTAAGGAGTTTCGATGTACTTGCTGCATATCGCCAACAAGAACTATTCCTCATGGTCGTTGCGGCCCTGGGTGTTGATGCGAGAGCTGGATATCCCATTCGAGGAGCGGCTGACGCCATTCCCGACCGGCTCGAGCTGGAGCCTCTATCGGTCGTTCTCGCCCAGCGGCCGGGTGCCGTGCCTGATCGACGACGGTTGGGCGGTCTGGGATTCGCTGGCGATCGCCGAATATCTCGCCGAGCGCCACCATGGTGTGTGGCCTGTCGAGGCCAAGGCACGCGCCTGGGCGCGTTCGGCCGCCGCCGAGATGCATTCGAGTTTCACCGCACTGCGTGGCGCCTGTCCGATGAGCTGCGGCCTGCGCGCGAAACCGTTTCCGATGTCCGATGCGCTGAAGCAGGACCTCTTTCGCCTCGGCGACCTCTGGAACGATGGCCTTGCTCGTTTCGGCGGGCCGTTTCTGGCCGGCGCTCATTTCACCGCCGTCGACGCTTTCTTTGCCCCGGTGGCGTTTCGCGCACAGTCCTATGGGCTCTCTTTCGACGGTGCGGCTACAGCCTATCCGGCGCAGTTGTTTGCCCTGCCGGCGATGCGCGAATGGTATGCGGCTGGCCTTGCCGAGACCTGGCGCGAGCCCGACCACGAAGCGGAAGTCGCCGCCGCCGGCACCATCATCGAGGATTTTCGCGCGGTTTGAGCGCTTACATCCGCCCGAGGCGCCGTACGAACAAATAGGTACCCGCCGCGACAACCATCGACACGCCCGACACCACCCAGAACCCCATCGGCGTGTTGACCAGGGGCAGCCCGCCGACATTCATGCCGAACAGGCCGGAGATGATGGTCATCGGCAACAGCACCGCCGTCATCACCGACAGCACATAAAGCAACTGGTTCGACTGCGTCGTCAGCTTGGCCATCAGCTCGTCCTGCAGCAGCCGGGCGCGCGCCTGCAACTGTTCGCCGTCATAGTGCAGCGTCTGCGCACGGTGCGACAGCCGCGCCGCCATGTCGTTGATTGTGTCAGGCAGGTCGTTGCGGTGCGAATGATCGAGATGGCGAAACAGATTGGTCAGCGTCGCCATTTGCCGGTGGATCACCACCAGGTGCCGCCGAGCATCGACGAGGGATTGCCGCTCATTGTGCCATGCGTCGCAGACGATGCGATCCTCGATGCCGTCGAGACTGTCGCCGAGTGCCGCGAGTTCGGCCACCATGCCGTCGAACGATTGGCCGACGACCGCCTCGATCAACTCGGCCGGCGAGCGGAACTTGCGCGATCCGTTCTCGATCGCCTTGCGGATGTTGTCGACCGACTGCAGCGGCTGCTTGCGGGCGCCGATCAGCATGGTGTCGTTGAGGGCGAAGCGGAAATGGCCAAGCCCGCCTGCTTCCGCCGAATAGTCATGTCGCAGGTCCGGCAGGTCGCCGTAGAGCCAGTCATCCTCGAGGTCGATGTGACAGCCATGGGTGGCGGAGAGGAAAGCTTCGCGCACCGGCCCCGGCAAAGCCCTTTCGGCGCCGATCTCCTGGCGTGCGTGCAGGTCGGTGATCTGATAGCTGCGCCATGTCCAGTGCGCGGCGGCTGCGTCCCTGGCTCGCACGCCCTCTGCGGTGAAGTGATAGATGAAGAACAA
Source organism: Mesorhizobium sp. M1396 (assembly GCF_040317725.1). Lineage (NCBI taxonomy): Bacteria > Pseudomonadati > Pseudomonadota > Alphaproteobacteria > Hyphomicrobiales > Phyllobacteriaceae > Mesorhizobium > Mesorhizobium sp. M1396. Next base: position 9,391 of record NZ_JAMYLA010000029.1, read on the forward strand.
CCCGTGCTCGTCGGGCAGGTAAGGCGACAGGTCGGTGCCATCCGGGGCGAGAGCGATATCCATGGGCGCGGTGCCAGATGCAGGTTTCGAACATGGCGCCGCATGGCGGCCGCCTGACCCTTGATGTCTAGCACGGGCGAACCCGGTTTCGTGTGACGGTTTCTTGACGGCCGATCACAGTCTGTCGATCACTGACGTCAATCCGGTGGTGACGCTTTCGCCGCCACCGGATTGCGCCCTCTCAACGCTTCGGGCCGAACCCAGGGTAAGGGTTAAGCGAGCACGATTGCGGCTATATCCATCATGCCGGCCTTGACCAGGGGACGAGCCGCTGGTGCTGGCGATCCCCGAAGATGATCCGCTTGTCCAAATATCGGAGATCGGGCCGCATCACCTTGACGGCCGCATTTGGATCACGGTCGTGCGCCAGCCCGATGACACCAACCGCGGGCAATTCCTTGCCGCCTGCGCCAAAGCCGGTTTTCTGCCCGACATCGCCTATGAGACGGCGGACCCGCTGACCTCGCTCGGTCTGGTTAGCGCCGGTCTCGGCCTGGCAACGGTGCAGGCCAGTCTGCGTGCCGGCGCTTCCTCGCGGATAGTGTTTCGCGATCTGCCATGGTTCGAGCGCACGGTTTCCATCTATCTTGCCTGGCGTCGTCCCTGACCGCCGCGCGGTGATCGCCGGCTTGCGGCAGGCAGCTGCAGTAGGCAGTAGGCTAGGGCTCCGCACTCAGGTTAACAAAGACCTGACGACAGTTCGGCGGTGTCGGCTTTTGTGCCGGTAATAGGAATTTTTTCTTGATTCCGTGATCTCAGCTATGGTACATATTCGTCCATGGTGCTGATTTGCGCCAGTGACCCGCCGCACAGGCGGGTTTTTCGTTTGATGCTCCGTCAGCCAATGCGCAGGCGAAGGCAGCGAAGGAACCCGTTAAGCCGAGTTCGTTGCCCTGGCAGTAGGCAGTAGGGTTGCCGTCCCCCGGCATTCACACTGCCTACCGCCCTATTCCCTACTGCCTCACATCTTGTCTATCACCGACTGCACGCCCTCGGTCGGGGCGTCGACGGAGGATCCAGCCACCATGATGGCGGCGACGATCGCTTCGGGGTCGTCGACGACCAGCGGCTTGACCCGTTGCGCGGTGTGGATGAAGCCCTCGGCGGCCATGTGATCGAGCAATGCCAGCATCGGATCCCAGAAACCACCGACATTGCCGAAGACGATCGGCTTGCGGTGATGGCCGAGCTGCGCCCAGGTCATGACCTCGACGATCTCCTCGACCGTGCCGATGCCGCCCGGCAGCGCCACAAAGGCGTCGGATTTCTCGAACATCTTGTGCTTGCGCTCATGCATGTTGTCGGTGATCAAGAGCTCGTCGAGCCGGCCAAGCGCGGTTTCGGTCGCTTCCTTGTTGATCAGGAAGCGCGGAATGATGCCCGTCACCTTGCCGCCAGCGCGCAAGGCGCCTTCGGCGACGGCGCCCATGATTCCTTTGGTGCCGCCGCCATAGATCAGCCGCAGGCCCGCTTTGGCAATCGAGCGCCCGAGCAGGTGTCCGGCCTTGATATAGATTTCATCGCGGCCCGGAGACGAGCCGCAATAGACGCAGACGGATCGAATCGTGTTCATGCCGATGATTGGTGATTGGGTCTGAAAGCTGGGTCAAGCCCCAAGGGTGAACAAGCCCGGGCTTTTTCTTGTCGGCTTTGGCAAAACAGGTTAGACCGGCGTTAGGTGGCTAAGGGGTAGGGAAATATGGCAATTAATCCATTGAAGGCGTTCCTGTTCGCGGCGGGTGGGACCGTTGCGGTCGCGGGAACCGCCTATGTATCGGGCGCACTCGACCCGTATCTTAATCCGACGCCGCCGGCGCAGGTGGCTGCCTTGACGCCGCCCGCGGCGCCGAAACCGGCTGATCCCGATACGGAAGCGCGGCTGCCTCAAGCTGAGGTCCCAGCCGCTCCCGCCGCGGTGCCCCAGGCAACGGCACCGGCCGCACCGGCAACGGATGCGGCGGCTCCGGCAGGTCCGATCGCACCGTCCTTCGATGTCGTGCGCGTCGAGAGCAATGGCTCCATCGTTATCGCCGGCAATGCGGCGCCCAATTCAAAGGTCGAAATACTCAACGGCACGGCCGTGCTCGGTTCGACGGTCGCCGGTCCCGATGGCGCCTTTGTTATTATTCTCGATGATCCGCTGAAGCCCGGCGACTACACGATCGCGCTGCGTGCGACGACCGGCGATGTCGTGACACCCTCGGTGCAGACCGCTGTCGTCTCGGTTCCCAAGGATGCGGCCGGCCAGGTGCTTGCCATGGTCGAGGAGCCGGGCAAGCCGGCGGAACTGCTTGCCGTTCCCGCACCCGAGACAAAGCCAGCCGCACCGGTTGCCGGCGACCAGGCTGCCGCTCCGGCCCCCGAAGCGCCCGCAACCGCTGCTCCGGCACCAGCCGCACCGGCACCAGCCGTGGTTGAAGCAGCACCGGCTCCAGCAGCGCCGGCGACGCCGCCCGCCGCAGCCGTGGCCGAACCCAAGATCGTCGTCGAGGCGGTCGAGATCGACGGCAACAAGATCTTTGTCGCCGGCCTCGCCGATCCGGGCCGCAAGGTGCGCGCCTATGCCAACGATATCCTGCTCGGTGACGCGCGGACATCGCCGGACGGCCATTTCCTGGTCGAGGCGATGCGCGACATCCCGGTCGGCAGCTATACCATCCATGTCGACGGTCTCGATGCCGACGGCGTGAAAGTGGTGGCCCGCGCCGCCGTGCCATTCGAGCGCGAGCCGGGTGAATCGATCGCCGCCGTGGCGCCCGCGGAGCCCAAGCCTGCCGACCCGAAGCCGGCCGCGCCCGCTGCTGTCGCGGCTGCCCCAGCGGAACCGGCACCGGCTCCTGCCATACCGGCAACCGAGGCGCCGGCCATTGCCGGGGTACCGGCTGAAACGGCACCGGCCACCGCGCCCGCTCCCGCCACCGAGGCGCCGGCCGTTGTGGCAGCGGCCCCGCCGCCAGGCAATGTGCCGGAGACCGTTGCGCCCAAGCTCGAGCATGCCGACGGTGCTATCATCATCCGCCGCAACGACACGCTGTGGCGGATTTCACGACGCGTCTATGGCCATGGCGTGCGCTTCTCGACCATCTACCTCGCCAACCAGGATCAGATCAGCGATCCTGATCGCATCTGGCCGGGGCAGGTGTTCAAGGTCCCGGAAAAGTCCAAGGAAGGCGAAGCCGCCGACCTCAAGGCGATGGGCGAGCAGGCAACGACAGCGCCGGCCAAGACCAATTAGAGTCCAAGGCCCTCCAAAGGTCGACGTCAGCTAGTTTGTTGAGCCGCTCAGGTGCAGTTTGAATCCGATCAAGTTCGGATCGCTCAGGTCGGGGCGTAGCTTCATGCTCGGAATCAAATAGTCGCCGCCATTCTGCCGGCGATAGGGGATGGGTTGCGTGGTCGCGAACGTCCTCATCCTCTCGCGCAAGCGCTCGGCAGTGGGCTCGAAGTCGGCTTCGCCGAAGCGGTCGACGCTATAGGCTACGAACGGCGGAAGGACGTCGTAGCCCGGGTAGTAGAGAATCCCGTGGTTGATCGGGAACAGCAGATCATCGATTGGTCCGTTGACGCCGCGAGGGGCATAGTGCTCCTCCCAGCCGCCGGCGGTCACGATCAACATTGCGCGCTTGCCCATCAAGGTTCCCTCGCCGTAGCGGTCGCCCCATCGTTTGTCACTATGTTCGCCCACACCGTAAGCGAAGCCGTAGGCAAAGACCCTGTCGACCCAGCCCTTGAGGATCGCCGGCATGGCAAACCACCAGAGCGGAAACTGGAGAATGAGGGCATCCGCCCACAGCAGCTTTGCGATCTCGGCCTTGACGTCCTCTGTCAGCGCGTCGGCCTCGAAAGACTTTTTGGAAGCCGCGGCAGGCATCAGCCGCGCATCAGACGCCAAAACCGGAAAGTCGGCCCGATCAACCGCTGATTTCCAACCTTGGGCATAAAGGTCCGTCACCCGCACTTCGTGGCCTTGTGCCTCGAGTTCTCTAATGGCGACGTCGCGGAGCGCGCCGTTGAGCGAGCGCGATTCGGGATGAGCGAAGACAAGTAGAATTTTCATGCGGGGACTCCTTGGATTGAAAAACTGGTCCCTTAGCTAGGCAATATCGACATAATCCGCTACGCATTCGTAATGCATAAGATTGTGCCGAATAATGGATAAATCAGATATCACCCTCGAACGCATGCGCACCTTCATTCGCGTTGCGGAACGGGGCAGTCTGTCGTTGGTTGCCGGCGAACTGGGCATCGGGCAATCGACGGTTACGCGGCATTTGCAAGAGCTTGAAGAGGCAGTGGGTGTGCCTTTGCTCAGCAGGACCACCCGGCGGGTCACGCTGACCGATGAGGGCAGCCGGTACTATGCTAACAGCGTCCAGATCCTGCGCCTTGTCGAGCAGGCCGGCGACGAAGCGCGGGGCGCACGTGGCGCGCCGGCCGGCACCGTGCGGATATCCTGTACGGCCGCTTTCGGGGTCTTGCACACCAGCCGGCTCATCTTCGCCTTTCAGGACCGATATCCCGACATCGGAATTGACCTCAGCCTCACCGATGAGCGTGTCGATCTCGTCCGGGAAGGCGTCGATATCGCGCTTCGCTTGGGTCCGCTAACGGACAGCTCATTGAGGTTGCGGGCCCTCGGCCTATCACGGCGCCTGCTCGTGGCATCGCCGGATTATCTGGCGGCGCGAGGCAGACCGGCTGTCCCGTCGGACCTGTCTGGACATGAGGGCATCCGGATGTCGAACGTGGCGGGCAGTGAAACTCTTGCTTTGCAGGGTGTCGGGGGCGAGCGCCATATGGTGCCTTTCGCGGGGCGACTGCGTGTCGACCATGGGCTTGCCGCGCGCGAGGCCTTGGTCGCGGGTCGAGGGGTCGCACCGGCCCACCGATGGCTTGTCGACGATCTTTTGGCGGCGGGACTGCTCGAGACGATACTGGATGATTATTCGCTGCCGTCCGCCCCATTGAACATGCTGATTGTCCCGGAGCGCTCGGGCGTTGCAAGGGTCCGCCTGCTGGTCGACTTCCTGGCCGAACGGATTGCCGACATCCCGGGGATCGAGAAGTCCAGCTCACAGCGTTAGCCGCTATCTGGTCTGCCCAGAAGAGTAGCTTGCGGCGGCGCCAGCCATCGTTTATCGCCGATGGACGATGAGCGACAGCCCCTTCGAAATCCATAGACTCCGCTCCACGTCGGAAGCCCCGGACAGCCGCGCCGTGGCCGCCCGGTTGGCAGCGCTTTCGCACCCGGCGCGGATCGAAATCCTGAAATACCTGTCGGCCAGCAGCTCCTGTTGCTGCCGCGAAGTCGTCGATCGTTTCGATCTGGCGCAGTCCACCGTGTCACAACACCTGAAGATACTGGTCGAAGCCGGGCTGGTCCGGTTCGAGCCTGATCGCCAGCGCTCGCGCTATGCGATCGACCACGCCGCGCTCGCCGACGTTTCGGCGTCGCTGACCGCCCTCGTCAATTCCTGCTGCTCCGGCCGCTAGAACCATGATCCCGAAAAGTGGAGCCCGGTTTTCGGACAAGATCATTGTCAAAAAGACATAAGAAGAAGGCACAAGAAATGGCCGAAAAAACCGTCTCCGATTCCTCGACCTTCAAGACCCTGCTCAACCTGTGGCCCTACATGTGGCCGACGGATCGTGCTGATCTGAGAGCCCGGGTCACCTGGGCGACGCTGTTGCTGGTCCTGGCCAAGCTGACGCTGGTCGCCGGTCCCTATTTCTTCAAATGGGCGACCGACGCGCTGGCCGGCGACGCCAAATCGGTGCCGCCGCTGCCGACCTTTCTGCTGGCGCCCGTCATGCTGGTCGTCGCCTACAATGTCGTGCGGCTGGTGCAGCTTGGCTTCAATCAGCTGCGCGACGCGCTGTTTGCCCGCGTCGGCCAATATGCCGTTCGCCAGCTCGCCTTCCGCACCTTCGTCCACATGCACCAACTGTCGCTGCGCTTCCACTTGGAGCGGCGCACCGGCGGCCTGTCGCGCATCATCGAGCGCGGCACCAAGGGCATCGAGACGATCGTGCGCTTCATCATGCTCAACACGGCGCCGACCATCCTCGAATTCGGGCTGACCACCGGCATCTTCGCCTACACCTATGGCTGGAAATATGTGGCCGTCGTCGCGGTCACCGTCTGGGTCTATGTCTGGTTCACGGTGCGCGCCAGCGACTGGCGCATCTCGATCCGCCGCGACATGAACGACAGCGACACCGACGCCAACACCAAGGCGATCGACTCGCTGCTCAATTACGAGACGGTCAAGTATTTCAACAACGAAGGCATGGAGGCCGAGCGCTTCGACCGTTCGATGGCGCGCTACGAAATCGCCGCGACGCGCATCTGGACCTCGCTCGGCTGGCTGAACTTCGGCCAGGGCATCATCTTCGGCCTCGGCACCGTCATCGTCATGTGCATGTCGGCGCTGGAAGTGCAGGCCGGCACGCAGACGGTCGGCGATTTCGTCTTCATCAACGCCATGCTGATGCAGCTGTCGGTGCCTCTGAATTTCATCGGCTTCATCTACCGCGAAATCCGCCAGGGGCTGACCGATATCGAGCAGATGTTCGACCTTTTGGATGTGCCGCAGGAGATCGTCGACAAGCCGAACGCGAAACCACTTACTGTCAGCGCCGGCAAGGTCGAGTTCCGCGACGTGCATTTCTCCTATGACCCGAACCGCAAGATCCTGAAGGGCATCAGCTTCGAGGTGCCGGCCGGCAAGACGGTCGCCATTGTCGGGCCATCGGGCGCCGGCAAATCGACCATCTCGCGCCTTCTGTTCCGCTTCTACGACGTGCAGGACGGCGAGGTGCTGATCGACGGCCAGGATATCAGGGACGTGACGCAGGAAAGCCTGCGCGGAGCGATCGGCATGGTGCCGCAGGACACCGTGCTGTTCAACGACACCATCGCCTACAACATCCGCTACGGCCGCATCGGCGCCAGCGAGGAGGATATGCGCAAGGCTGCCGAACTTGCCCAGATCGGCCCCTTCATCGAGCGGCTGCCCGATGGTTACAAATCGATGGTCGGCGAACGCGGGCTGAAGCTTTCGGGCGGCGAAAAGCAGCGCGTGGCGATCGCCCGCACCATCCTGAAGGCGCCGCCGATCCTGATGCTGGACGAAGCAACCTCGGCGCTCGACAGCCACACCGAGCAGGAGATCCAGGCGGCACTCGATCTGGTCAGCCGTGGCCGCACCACCATCGTCATCGCCCACCGGCTGTCGACGGTGATTACGGCCGACGAGATCATCGTACTGCAGGACGGCCAGATCGCCGAGCGCGGCACGCATGCCGAACTGATGCACAAGCGTGGCCTCTACGCATCGATGTGGGATCGCCAGCGCGAGGCAACCGAGGCCGAGGAGCGGCTGCGGATCGCCCGCGAGGGCGACGAACTTGGCGTCATCGTTCGCCGCCGGATGTCCGAGGTGAATTGACGCCGCTTTGCTGCTCTCACAAGGGGATACGAGGGAGAAGGAAAAACCGCTTGACCTCAACTTAAGTTGAGATCGTACGCCGTTTTTGGAGCCCGGAAGCAACATGGTCCAAGAACGGAATTATCGAAATGAGCAAGACAAGTCAGAATGTTAATGGTGGCAGCGTGTTCAGGGTGGACAAGTTCGTCGTCCCCGCCGCCGCCCGCGAGGAGATACTGGCCAAGGTCAGGACAACACATGAATTGCTGCGCCTGCAGCAAGGCTTCGTGCAGGATTTCGTGCTCGAGCAATTCTCGGGGCCGGGCGAATTCAACCTCGTCACCATCGTCGAATGGGAGAACCAGGCGGCTATCGACCGGGTCGTGCCGATCGTCACGGCCGAGCATGCGCGTGCCGGTTTCAATCGGCAGGAGACGATCGCCCGGCTTGGCGTGCGAGCCGACATCGCCAACTATCAGCGGATCCCCGGGCTCTAGCCTGGCCAGCCGACGCCAGGTGCCGGCGCTTCAACGCTGAGCACCTGGCCGGTGCGGGCATCGCTGACCATATGCTCGAAGCCGCGCCATTCGGCGGCGACGATGAACAAGGTTTGCCGGCCCGCACCTCCCAGCATACAGGCAAAGCAGCCGCGATCGACGGTGACCGTCTGCAACACCTCACCGCCTTCGCGCACCCGCACGCAATGCTTGTTGGGCACATCCGCGTACCAGGCGGCCCCTTCGGCATCGAGACTGATGCCGTCGGGATAGCCGTCGAGATCGGCCCAGACGCGTCGATTGGACAGGGTGCCGTCGGCTGCGATGTCGAAGGCGGTCAGCCGGTTGGCATGCGATTCGGCGACGATCAGCGTCTTGTTGTCCGGGGTCACCGCCATGCCATTGGCAAAGGCGATGTTTTCCGCAACTTGCCGGACCGCACTGTCAGGCGTGATCAACACGATGGTGCCGGGACCGAAATGCTCACCGGGCACCGGCGCCGGTCCGCCGCCATTGACATAGATGTTGCCGCGCCCATCGACGACAATCTCGTTCCACGGACTTTTCGACAGGTCGCGCAGATCGGCGTGTGTGACGAGCCGCCCATCGGCTTCCTGCCGCAGCAGCAAGCCGTCGCGGCCCGAGACGACGAGCAGGCGGCCATCCGGCAGCCAGTCGATGGAGTAGGGCAGGACGGCTGGCACGGTCAGCACGATCTCCTTGTTGCCATCGGCATCGACGGCGATGACCTCGCCCGCACCCCAGTTGCAGAGCCACAGGCGTCCGTCATGCCAGCGGGGCGATTCCCCGAAGGCGAGGCCGCTGGTTACGACGTTGGCGATGCGCGATGCTGACTTCGACGACTGCATGCTTGGCTCCCGGATTAGTCGCTCCACCGGCCCTTTGCCCAGCGAAGCACTATCCCAAGGACGAATGAAGGGATGACACGCCGACATGGTCATTGGCAATTTTCTCTCGAGGAGCCGGCGACAGATCAAGCTAGGACGCTTTTTATCGCCTTGCATCGATGATATTGCTTCGTCGGCACTAACTCGCACCAGTTCTTGTACGATGCAGGGAAGTATTTTGGATGTTCGGATTCTTTTCGCGCAAGTCCAAGAAAATCTCCGAGAAGCCGGTTGGTGCTTCGCCTCCTGCCACAGGGCACTTATCGAAAACCGGGCTGCTAGTGCCGGTAATCGTGCCTCGCTCAACCGTGGAAGATGCGGTCAAACGGCCCTTTGAGCTCGTCTTCGCTGTCGACAAATTCATCCACGCTATGGTTTCCCAAGGGCTCTACTACTATCCGGAGATCAGTCCGAAGGCCATGCAGGTCTTCCACGCCGATTTGTATTCCGCTGAGGTGAAAAATGGCGGCCATAGTCAGTTCGTCCACAATGCCGGCAGGGAGTTCGATACTATGGTCGCCAACGCCCGTGCTGGTCTCACTGCGGCTGGTGCGAATGGGCAGCTAGCGACTCTGGAAAAGATGTCCGTCTGGGTCACGGAGCATCCCGCCGAAGCCGAAGAACAGACCGGCTTTGAGGGTGGTCGGGACGATTTTCTCGACACGCTTGATGATGCTTTCTACGACACTGACGAGGCGGCGCCGATGCTCGACCTGTTGGCGCGCTGGGTCGCGTCATGGCCCGATCTGCAAATTGTCGACGACGATGACTGCGATGAAGCCATCCGCCAATTGGCAATGGCCAATCCCCGGCGCGAATCCCGGCTTCTCCACCGATCGGTCGCCGAGCTGGTCGGCCAGATGTTTCGCCGGCGCGACGTCGGGGTTGGTCTTGCCTGTGCGGACGCGCTGCCGCCCGAAGTTAAACTATCGCTCGGTATGGCGAGGATGTTGGATGTCGAGGGCGAAAAGCAATTGGCTTTTCAACTGCGCACCAATGCAGGGGAGGTTCGTCTCTGCGTCGCCACAGACACCCATGCGGCGGTCTATGAATCCATTGCTCCGGAGGACCCGCCGATTGCGCGCGCGGGTGAAAATCCATTGGCCGCTGGCGTGCCTCGCGTCGGCCGCAAGCTCGGGCAAGTCGATGCTCAAACAATAGCAAAGGTGATCGAACTGGCTGAGGAACATCACGCGCCGGTCGCCGTCGACCTTCTGCTGCGCAAGGCCGGAATCGATCCAACCAAAGCTATCGTTTCGGCGAACTCGATCGTGCAGCGCGAGGGAGGGCCGGTTGTCAGCTGGGTGGTAATGGCCGGCGGTCACGCATTTCTCTTCCAGTCATCCCGAGATCGCTGTGCACTGTTGCGTGGTGACAATGAGGAAAGTCTGGTGGAGGCTCATCGAACTGAGCTTGAGGAATATTTCGACTTGACCGCAGCCGCCGGCGAATAAGATGTCCGCTCGGACGGAACTGGCGACTAGCGCTGTTCCCGATAACAGCCCTACTGCTTTTCGCTCAGAAAAAAATAGCCATCGGCATGGCCGCTGGCGCCGCATGATGGCGGTTCCGAACGGTCATCCGTGCCGGTGCCGCTCTGCTCGACGACGAGCGCATCGCCATCGCGGTGGAAGATGAAGACAAAGCCGGTCGGCTTGTCGTTGTCATCGGGTATCGACCAGCCGCAACTCCTCGCCGGCCTTGACCGTGCCGCCGATGTCGCACTCCGCACCGCCGGAGACAGGGTTGGCGACATCTTCCGACACTTCGAGCTTGCCGGCGCCTGCCGCCTTGATCTCGACCGAGCCGCGGCTGCTGCTCCATGTGCCGATGAGGCCGCTGTCCGCGGGCTTGCGGATGGCGGCGAGGAAGGTCGCGCGGTAGCGCAGAAACTCGCTGAGATCGAAAGTCTGCTGGTCCTTGGGCGTGTTCTCGTTGAAGCCGGCGATCTGGTCGCGATACAAGATGAAATCGCCTTGGTCGCCTCGCAAGGCCTTGCCGGCGCGAGGATCAAGCGTCTTCAGCAATGCCGCATAGCTCCTCGCCACATCGGCGTCGGCTTGCGCCAGGGCAGGATCGGCGCAGATGGCCTTTTCCGCCACGCTTGTCGCCTTGGCGCAGTCGAAGGACGGCTTTGCTTGCGCGAATGCGCTGCCGTTCGCTGCCAGCCATGCGACCATAACTGTACCGATGGCGGACCAGGCAATGAGCTGCGCCTTGTCGGGGTTTCGGATCATGGGCGGTCGGCCTTTCCCGCGCCTAAAACCGGTGCTACCCCAAATTCTGTCGACAATGACGCCGACAAGCAAGCACGCCGGTCGCGCCCAATGTGGCCTTGCCGATTGTTGCGTTGCGGCGAGGGGGGCTTTCGGCTATTGAGGCCGGACTTGAAACGGAGCCAGTTTATACCCGATGAGCCTTGTCGATACGGTCAAGAACGCGTTCGTACCGATCCATCGCGAAGGCTATCCCTTCATCGCGGCTTTTGGCGCGGCGACGCTTTTCCTCGGCTATTTCTCCTCGATCCTGTTCTGGATCGGCCTTATCCTGACGGCCTGGTGCGTCTATTTCTTCCGTGATCCCGAGCGCGTCACGCCGGTCGACGACCACCTCGTGGTCAGCCCCGCAGACGGCATCATCTCGGCGGTCGGACCGGCCGTGCCGCCGCGCGAGCTTGGCCTAGGCAACGTCGAGATGACCCGCATCTCGGTGTTCATGAACGTCTTCTCCTGCCACGTGAACCGCGCGCCGGTGCGCGGCCGTATTGCCAGGATAGAACATCGGCCGGGAAAATTCCTCAATGCCGAACTCGACAAGGCAAGCACCGAGAACGAGCGCAACGGCCTGGTCATCGAGAGCCCCAACGGCACGGTTGCCGCCGTCCAGATCGCCGGCCTGGTCGCGCGGCGCATCGTCTGCTGGGCCGAGGCCGGCGGCTCGATCGCCATCGGCGAGCGCTTCGGCCTGATCCGCTTCGGCTCGCGCGTCGATGTGTTCCTGCCTTTGACCGCCACGCCGCGTGTTGCCGTTGGCCAGACGGCGGTCGGGGGCGAAACCGTGCTGGCTGAATTCGGCGGTGTCGCCGGCACGCCACTTGTTCGGATTTCCTGACCCGTGGGCACGCAATACAAAAAGTTCGAGGCCCATGCCAGCGGCGGCCCGCGCATCCGCGAAATTCCTATGCGCATGGTACTGCCCAACCTCGTCACCGTGCTGGCCATCTGCGCCGGCCTGTCCGGCATCCGCTTCGGCTTCGAAGGCCGCTTCGAGCCGGCGGTGGTGATGGTGCTGCTCGCGGCGTTCCTCGACGGCATCGACGGCCGCCTGGCGCGGATGCTGAAGGCGACCTCGAAATTCGGCGCGCAGATGGATTCGCTGGCCGACATCGTCAATTTCGGCGTCGCACCGGCTCTGGTGCTCTATGCCTTCCTGCTCGACCGCGCCGGCTCGCCGGGATGGATCGCCGCACTCCTGTTTGCCATCGCCTGCGGCCTGCGGCTCGCCCGTTTCAACGTGCTTGACGACGAGAAGACCGATCGCCCCATATGGCAGTCCGAATATTTCGTCGGCGTGCCGGCGCCGGCGGGCGCCGTGCTGGTGATGCTGCCGCTCTATCTTTATTTCCTGCGCACAGGGCTGGAGCCCAGTCGTCCAGCCGCCTTCGTCGCCACCGGCTTCACCATCCTGGTCGCCTTCCTGCTGGTCAGCCGGCTGCCGGTCTATTCCGGCAAGAGCCTGAGAATCCCGGGCGACAAGGTGCTGCCGATCATCCTTGGCGTCGTGCTCTACGTGCTCCTGCTGATGACCTATCCCTGGTACACGCTGACGGCTTCGGTCGCCGGCTATCTGATCTTCCTGCCGTTCAGCGTGCGCGCCTATTCGAAGCGCGCCAAGCTGGAGGGTGAGAAGGTGCCACCTTCGGATATAGGTTAGAAGATACGCCGAAGTCCTTGATCTGACTCACGCCGCGACGCCGAGCCCCAGCCTGTCGATCGCCAGCTTGCGGGTCGAGACATAGTCGGTCTTGCCGGAACCTAGCACCGGGATTTCCTCCACCTTGACGATGTCGTTCGGCACCATCAGTTCGGCGGCACCCGCCTGTTTGCCGAATTTGCGCAACTCGTCGGGATTGGCGTCGTCGGCGGTGGTGACCAGCACGATGCGCTCGCCGCGCCGCTTGTCGGGCACCGCCACCGCCGCGTGCCGTTCCTCCGGCCACAGCGATTGCACCAGCATCTCGACCGCACCGAGCGACACCATTTCGCCGGCGATCTTGGCGAAGCGTTTGGCGCGGCCGCGAATGGTGATGAAACCTTCACGGTCGACGGCAACGATGTCGCCGGTGTCGTGCCAGCCGGTCAGCGGCTGTAACTCACCGGGACGCTCCGCGGTCATGTAGCCCATCATCAGGTTCGGTCCGTCGAGCCACAATTGGCCGGCGTCGGAGATGCCCTCGACCGGCTCCAGCTTCATGCGCATGGCCGGCAGCAGCCGGCCGACGGTGCCGTCGCGGCCATGGATGGCGGTGTTGACGGCAACCACGGGTGCTGCCTCGGTCAGTCCGAACCCTTCGATGATCTCCGCCTGGAAGCGCTCGCGATAGACGCGGCGGGTTTCCGGCTTCACCGCCTCGGCGCCGGCGACGACGAAGCGCAGGCTGGAAAAATCGCCGTCCTTGGCGGTGCGCGCATAGTTGGCGAGGAACGTGTCGGTGCCGAACATGATGGTCGGTTTCACCTTGCGTGCGACCTCGGGGATGATCTTGTAGTGGAGAGGCGAGGGGTAGAGGAACAGTTTTACCCCAGTGACCAGCGGCAGGATGGTGCCACCCGTCAGCCCGAACGAGTGGAACACCGGCAGCACGTTGAGAAGGATGTCGGCGGGCGAGATGGTGATGCGTGCCTCGGCCTGCATGGCGTTGGCCAGCAGGTTTTTGTGCGAAAGGATCACCGCCTTGGGCGTGCCTTCCGAACCCGAGGTGAACAGGATCACCGCTGGCTTGGCCGCATCCTGCCGTTGCAGCGGCCAGCGCCACAGCAAGGCGGCGGCAAGCTTGTCCAGCGCCGTGACGCCTTCCCGCACATCCTCCAGCCAAAGCAGCCTGGCACCGCCCTTCTCGACCGCCTCGACGATATCGGCAAGGCTGGCCTTCTCGACGAACGCGCGGGAGGAAATCACGGTCCTTATCACCGCGGTGCGCACGGCGGCGGTGACGCTTGCCGGCCCGGCCGTGTAGTTGATCATCGCCGCCACCCGGCCGGCCGACAGAAGGCCAGTGAGCGACAGCACGACGCCATTGGCGTTCGGCAGCATCAGCCCGACCGCTTCGCCCGGCGCAGTGACCGCCTCGAAGCGCCTGCCCAGGACGCGAGCGCCGATGAACATCTTGCGGTAGCTCAGCGCGCCGGAGATGACGTCCTCGATGATCGTGTGCGAAGCGCCGACTCGGTCGGCGGCATCGCGCATGGCCAGGAACAGGCCGCGATCGAGGTTGGTACCGAAAAGCCGGGCCTCGGCGACACGGTCGAACAACGCATTGGTGTTCGAGGCCTGGTCGGGGTTGCGCGCCACCAGTTCGGCGATGGTCATCGGCTCCAGAACGCTGATCGACAGCTGTGGAAACCAGTGCCGTGGTGCCTTGTCCGCGGGCGTCAACGACACCGGCAGGCTGCGCGCGCCGCTGACGAAGATCGGCACGATGCTGGCCTCGGCCTGCATGGCGATGCGCGTGACGGCACGAAACAGCCGGAACGTCTTGACGTCAGGCTCGACCGCATCCGGCAGATAGACGGCGAGCCGGCCTTTGCCTTTGAGGACGCGCACCAGCCGGCGGCTGACGAAGACATGTTCGGCGTTGAAGGCGATGGTGCGGCCGAGCTCGCGCCACGGTTCGAGCCAAGGCGACCGCGCCGAGACCTCGTCGAGGATATGCAGCGTGTCGTCCGGCAGCAGCGACAGCATCAGAGCCGGTTCGAAACGCGATTGATGCGAGATGACGTAGATGACCGGGGCCCGCGCCTTGCGGGCGATCTTGACCCGGGTGTCGGCGATTCGGTAGGCGAGTTTGAACGGCACATAGAGCAGCGCCTGGGTGAAGCGCAGGCCGAGGCGGAATTTTTCCGCCACGCCGATCAGCAGCCAGGCCAGAACAAGACCCGCAAGCAGCGCCAGTGTCAGGACCATGCCGCGTCTCTCCCAACGATTTTATCATCTCGGCTCTTTTGCGGCCGCTTCGGCCAGAACCTAGACCATGTGGGAGCAACGTCAATGCGGATGAGGGCAAGCTTACCTTCTTGCCCCGAGCCAGAAGGTAAGGTCTGTGTTCACGCCGCCTTCAACCGTCCGCTGATGAAACGGAATTCCTGCGTCTTGCCGCCATAGCCATAGGCTGCTGCCGGCACTTCGTGCACGAAGGCATAGCTTTCCTCGTGCACGCTGCCCAGCAGACGGCCGAAGGCAGCGAATATCGCTTTCAGATAGGCTTCCAGTTCGAGCTTGGTGTTGGTGCCGTCGACCACCTTGATATCCAGCCAGAACGTATTGGTGCCATGCTCGGCCAGCGACTTGCCGCCGGCGAACCAGTGCTGCGGATCGATGTAGAATACGGCGACGGCTGTGATCGTCGGATCCTTGCGCAACTGCGTCGCGGTGATTTCGGTGACCTCTTTTGCGATGCGAGCGGAAAGAGCCGCGTCAGGCCTGCCGGTGACGCTTACGGTGATGATGGGCATTTCGCTTCTCCTTGGTTTGAGCGGCGTCTAATCGTCGTCGAAAGAACCATACCATCACCATTAAATCAAAAAATCGAATTGTTTTAAATTGAAGGTTCGATATTGTCGAATTATGCAAACTCTCGATCCCGATTTGCTCAGGACTTTCCTTGCTTTCGTCGACAGCGGCTCGCTGGCCCAGGCGGCTTCAAGCGTCGGCCGTTCGCCCTCGGCGGTGACCGCCCAGATGCAGCGGCTGGAGGAAATCGTCGGCGAGCCGCTGCTGGCGCCGCAAGGCCGGGGCCGAGGTTTGACCCCTGCAGGCGGGGATCTCGTCGGTCATGCCAGGCGCATCCTTGCTGCCCACCGCGAGGCCTGGCTGGCACTGAAGGGCGCACGGGCTGCCGGGCGCGTCGCCATCGGCACGACCCAGGATTTCGCCGACAGCGGCCTGCCGGACCTGCTGCGTGCCTTCGCCGTCAGTCATCCGCGCGTCAGGATAGAACTGCGGGTCGGCCGCTCCGCCGAACTGGCGCAGGCGCTGCAGTCCGGCGGCCTCGATCTGGCGATCGTCATGCGCCAGGCCGCGGTGCCGGACGAAGTCGGCGTGCTGCGTGAGCCGATGATATGGCTGTGCTCGCAAAAAGGATTGGCCTCGCGGCAGGAGGAAGTGCCGCTGGCTCTGCTCGATCCGTATTGCGGTTTTCGCGAAGCGGCACTTGCCGCACTCGATGCTGCCGGTCGCCGCTACCGCATCGCTGCCGGCAGTGCCAGTCTGGCCGGCCTGCGCACGGCGGTGAACGCCGGTGTCGCGCTCACGTTGCGAACGGCCCGCTTTGCCCATTCCGGCATCGTCGAGGCGCCGCGCGAGCTTGGTCTGCCGCAAGTTCCAATGGCTGAGTTCGCGATCCGGCTGCGCGTCGGCGCCGATGGTCCGGCGAGCGACCTCGCGACACTGCTCAGCGGCAACCTTGCCTTGTCGGCTGGCTGAATGCCAAAGAAAAAGCCGACCTTACGGTCGGCTTGAGAGTAGGACGGGCCGAGGGGTTTGGGGGGACTTGGGGATGGCCCGTCACACCAATAATGTCTGACCACGATGATGGTTCCGTGACTGCGTCACTTTTTTAAGAAATATTTGACGCCACGCGTTGCGAGCGGACCATCAGCCAATCCCGCCCCGCATGGGCAAACACCGCACACAGCACGATAGCGCCGCCGATCATGCTGGCGACCGGTGCAATCTCGCCCAGGAACAGGGAGGCAAACAGGATCGCGAACGGCACTTCGGCCGAGCCGAGCAGCCCGGATTCGGCGGGCGGAATGAGCCGTGCGCCTTCCGTCCACAGGATCGAGGACAGCGCGAAGGACGCGCCGAAAGTGGCGAGCAGAACGGCATCCCTTGGCGAAACCGCTAGCGGATCGGTGACGAACCAGCCGAGCACGAACAGCAGGAACGCTGAAACCGCACCGGCCCATACCACCGGCGTGTCGCGGAAGGCGCGCACCATGATCATGTAGAGGCCGCTGCCGACGGTCATCAGCAATGCCAGCCCGTCGCCGAACAGATTGCCGCTGCCGAAGCCGGACCAGACCATGATCGCCACGCCGCACAGCGATACGGCGGCGGCGACCATCGTCTGCAGTCGAAGCGGCTCGCGCGTCAGAACCCAGGCCAGCAGCGCGGTGACGAAAGGCGCTGTGGCATAGATGACGGCGACATTGGCGACGAAGGTGAACTTGAACGCCGAGATGAAGGCTATGCTGGCCAGCGCGCCTTCCACCGCCAGCAGCCAGCCGCGCCAGCCAAGGCGCGGCGTTTCGCGGTTGCCGGAGCGGCGGCGGCGCCACAGCACGTAGAGGCTGATCAGGATCGCGCCGACAAAGCCGCGCCAGTCATAGCCGTTTGCGAAAATGCTCGCCGCCGACGATCAGCAGGCCGGCAGCAATGATCAGGCAGCACCCGGGAAGACTTCGCGGCGCGGCACGCCGCCCCAGTTCCCATGGCGATCTGCGCTCTCGCAAAGCTTATTGCGTCGCTTGGTAAAGCTCCGAAGCGGCCTCTTTCAGGGCACGCCGACCATCGGATCTGAAGTACATCATGTGGCCGCCCTCGACGACATCGAGACGGATAGGCTTGGCGTTGGCGAGCGACGAGATCTGGCTCACCAGGTAGCGCGAGGCGAGGTAAGGCGTGACCAGATCGGTGTAGCCGTTGACGATCACGACGCCGAGCGACGGGTTCAGCGAGCGTGCTCGCTGCAGATCGTCCATCACACCGGCATAGCCTTGCCGCGAGGCGCTGGTGCCGTAATCCCAATTGTGGCTGACTTCGCCATTGAGCAGCCGATAGCTGACGTCGGTGCGGAAATTCAGTTCGTCGCTGATATAGCCGACGAAAGCCGACGTCAACGCCGGTACGCTGCGGTCGAGCACTGGATCCGGGCCGGCGATGCGGGCGCTCTCGGGCGCGATGTCGGCCGTACCGATCATGGCGTCATATGGGCTGAGCACTTTGCCGCTGGCACGGGCGAACTCCCTTGCGAACAGGCCGGTCGGGATGCGGGCGGAGTTCCGCTGCACGAGGTCGAGCGGCAGGCCGGTGATGTCAGCCACGCGTTGGCTCGCCA
The DNA here is from genome assembly GCF_040317725.1 of Mesorhizobium sp. M1396. NCBI lineage: Bacteria > Pseudomonadati > Pseudomonadota > Alphaproteobacteria > Hyphomicrobiales > Phyllobacteriaceae > Mesorhizobium > Mesorhizobium sp. M1396. The sequence continues at coordinate 27,623 of NZ_JAMYLA010000029.1, forward strand.
GCCGCCTGCCTTGCTCCAGTCCGCTGGTGAGCGCCGTAAGGTAATCGCCCATCGCATAATGTTCGACTTCGGCCAGCTTCTCCCGTAACGCATCGCCGCTGACGCCTTCGGCGCGCAGGCGCACCGCCGCCAGTGAAGGCAGTTCAAGCGCCCAGTGCAGCGGCTCGAATTCGTCGGGTTGCACCAGCGTGAACTCCAGCGCCGGCGAGATCAGCACGATGCCGTTCGGACTGATGCCGATGTCTTCCTGCAATGTCCTGGCGAGCAGCGCCGCGCGGAACCCGCCATAGCTTTCGCCGGCGAGGAACAACGGCGATCCGGTGCGGCCGTTCTGCGCGAGATAGAGCCGGATGAAGGCGCCTATCGAGCTGGCATCCTGATTGACGCCCCAGAAGTCGTGCGTGTCCTGGCCGGGTGCCTCGCGGCTATATCCGGTTCCGACCGGATCGACGAAGACGAGATCGGTCATGTCGAGCCAGCTATCCGGATTGTCGATAAGTCTTTGCGGTGAGGGCAGGAATTCGCCGTCGGCTCCCGTTGCGATTATACGCGGACCGAGTGCGCCGATATGCAGATAGGCGGACGCTGCTCCAGGGCCGCCGTTGAACACGAAGGTAATCGGCCGCTGCGGGTCTTTGGCCATGCTTGCCGGTGGCTCCAGCGTGTAGGCGACATAGAAGATCTCCGCCGTGACGTCGCCCTTGCCGGAAAGCAGCGACAGGGTGGCGGCCTTTGCCTGATAATCCAGCTTGCGCCCGGCGAGGGTGATCGAATGGTTGGTGGTCCGCGGCGGCGGCAGCAGGGACAGCACGCCGCCCGAGGGGCCCGGCCGCTCCACCGTTTCAGCCAGGAGGGGCTGCGCCAGGGCGGCAAGCATCGGCAGGATAAGGAAGATCAGTTTCAGCTTGACCGGCATGATGGCTCCGCGAGAACGACTCCCGCATAGGTATGGCCGAGATGATCGAAGTCAAAGGAAATGGCTGTATGGTTGAACAACTGCCGCTGCCGTTCCTTCTCCCTTCTTCCTGCGAGCGGGCTGCTGGCTCCAACCGCGTCTTGGCGGCTCGCCCGTATGCGGTGGCGATGAACAGCATTGCCTTCCCGTAGTGATCGGCGCAAATCTCGACCGCACGAAATAGCCGACGAAAGGGGAGAGCGGATGGATGCGACCGAACTGAAGGCCATGCAGGCGCCGTTGAAGCAGGCCTATCGTGACGATGCTTCGCAGGCCCTGATCACGCTTCGCGCCAAGGGCTCGATCGACGACCAGTCGGTCGCCTGCAAGGTGGAGACGGGCAGGGCGCTCGCCATCGCCGGGCTGCATCCGGCAACAGGTGGCTCGGGCCTTGAGCTCTGCTCGGGCGACATGTTGCTGGAGGCATTGGTGGCCTGCGCCAGTGTGACGCTGAAGGCGGTGGCGACGGCGCTCGAGTTCAAGCTCGGCGCCGCCACGGTGGAAGCGGAAGGCGACCTCGATTTTCGCGGCACGCTCGGTGTGGCAAAAGATGCGCCGGTCGGCTTTCGCGCCATTCGGCTCAATTTCAACCTCGACACCGATGAGCCGCGGGAGCGGGTAGAGTCACTGCTGAAGCTGACCGAGCGCTATTGCGTGGTATTCCAGACCATCAACCAGAAGCCGGAACTGACGGTTTCAGCTCGACGCTGAGGATCTCCCCCTTGAGGGGAGATGTCGCCGAAGGCGACAGAGCGGGTCGGAACGACGGGACGCGACCTTCTTCCGCCGGCAGAGGAGGTTAGCGCTCGACGCGCGGCGACCCCCTCTGGCCTGCCGGCCGTTCGTCGTTCGGAAAGCCAAGCAATTGGCTTTCCGTCCGCTGTGCGGACCACTCCTCAACCCCCTCAAGGGGCGAGATTACGCTCATTACTGCGCTGACGGTTCTTCGGCGTCGCCCTCGTCGGTGAAGGGCGAGGCGCTCGGCACGCATTGCACCGACCAGCCGGCCGGTGTCGGCTGTTTCTGATACTCAGCGATGGCGGCGGTGCACTGTTCGCGCTTGTCGAAGGTGCTGGGCAGGACGACCATGCCGCCTTGCGGGCCGGCGATTACCAGATACCAGACCAACGCTGCGGTCGTTGCCATGGGATTTCCTCGTTCTGCCAGTTGGGCGGTTGTTGTGGGAGTCGCTATGATCCTACCAACTCCACGGAAGTGACGAAAGCATGGCCGCCGCGCAGCCTCCAGCCGTCACATCACAGCCGCGTGATGAGGCGGCGGGTTTGTCACGCTGCCGCTCGCGCGAGTGCGGCTATTCCGGCTGCCGATAGGCGACGAAGCGGTTGTGCTTGGCCTGGAAAATCAGCCCGGTCTCCTTCAAGTCGGGGCTCGCCAGCGGCACGATGAGCTTGGCGATCTCCGAGGGGTGCGGCAGCGTCGCCGGATCCTCGCCGGGCACCGCCTGCGCCCGCATGGCGGTGCGGGTGGCGCCGGGATCGGCGGCGTTGACGCGCAGCGGCAGGCTTTGCGTCTCATGTGCCCAGGAACGCATCATGGTCTCGACCGCCGCCTTGGACGCTGCGTAGGGCGCCCAGAACGCGCGGGCCGAGTGTGCCGCGTTGGATGACAGGATGATCGCTCGCCCGGCGTCGGAGAGCCGCAGCAGCGGGTCGACCGAGCGGATCAGCCGCCATGTCGAGGTGACGTTGATGGTCATCACCTTCTCGAAGGTTTTTGCTTCGACATGACCGATCGGCGAGATGACGCCGAGCACGCCGGCATTGGCGACGAGAATGTCGAGCTTGCCCCAGCGCTCATGGATGGCGCCGCCCAGCCGGTCGATGCCTGCCATGTCGGCGAGGTCGAGCGGCACCAGTGTCGCCTGGCCGCCGGCCGCCTTGATCTGATCGTCAAGCTCTTCCAGACCGCCGACAGTGCGCGCTACCGCGATGACATGCGCGCCGGCGGCGGCCAATTCCTTGGCGATGAAATAGCCGATGCCGCGCGAGGCGCCGGTGACGACCGCAACGCGGCCGGTAAGGTCGAGGGGACGGGTCAACGGGCAACTCCGAGGGCTAGCGTTCTAACTCGGACTTGGCTCTGCCTCGTCAGCCTGCATATTTGGCGAAAGCGGAGGTGGGAGCGCAATCTCCCCCCTTGCGGGGGAGATGTCCGGCGGGACAGAAGGGGGTGTGAAGGATCGCCAATTTTCGAAATGATCCGACCCCGAGAGAGAACCCGGCCAAGCGCGCGGCTGGAATTGATCGACAGGATGGAGGGACAGCACCCCCCTCTGCCCTGCCGGGCATCTCCCCCGCAAGGGGGGAGATCGGCTGCTTCGAGGAGGCCGCAACAAAGTGATCGCGGCGAAATTTGCAAACCGGCGAAATTCACGGTTGCAGCAAGGCCCTACGTCCCGCTCGTCGCCAGCAGCGACAGCGTGCGCACATTGTCGTGGCCTTCGAAGTCGAGCAGGCGGGTCGGGTACTGGCCGGTGAAGCAGGCGTCGCAGAATTGCGGCTGGTCGTTGTCGCGGCTGGCCTCGCCGACGGCGCGGTAAAGTCCGTCGATGGTCAGGAAGCCGAGCGAATCGACACGGATGAACTCGGCCATTTCTTCCACAGACATGCGCGATGCCAGAAGCTTCGACTTCTCCGGTGTGTCGACGCCGTAGAAGCAGGAGGCGCGTGTCGGCGGCGATGCGATGCGCATATGCACTTCCTTGGCACCGGCGTCGCGCACCATCTGCACGATCTTCTGGCTGGTGGTGCCGCGCACGATACTGTCGTCGACCAGCACGACGCGCTTGCCCTCGATCATGCGGCGGTTGGCATTGTGCTTCAGCTTGACGCCCATGTGGCGGATCGAATCGCCGGGCTGGATGAAGGTGCGGCCGACATAATGGTTGCGGATGATGCCGAGCTCGAAGGGAATGCCGGCCGCCTGGCTGAAGCCGATCGCCGCCGGCGTGCCCGAATCCGGCACCGGCACGACAATGTCGGCCTCGACTGGGCTTTCGACCGCCAACTCGGCGCCGATGCGCTTGCGTACCTCATAGACATTGCGGCCTTCGACCGAGGAATCCGGCCGCGCGAAATAGACATATTCGAAGATGCAGAAGCGGGTCTTCTGCGGCTCGAAGGGGAACAGGCTTTCGATGCCCTTGGACGTGACGACGACCATCTCACCGGGCTTCAGGTCGCGCACGAAACGCGCGCCGATGATGTCGAGCGCACAGGTTTCGGAGGCCAGGATCCAGGCGCCGTCGAGATCGCCGAGCACCAGCGGCCGGATGCCGAGCGGGTCGCGGCAGCCGATCATCTTCTTGGCCGTCATCGCCACCAGCGAGAAGGCGCCTTCGACCTGCCGCACCGCATCGATGAAACGCGAGTTCAAATCGCGCTCCTTGCTGGTGGCGACGAGGTGCAACAGCGTCTCGGTATCGGAGGTGGAGGAGAAGATCGCGCCTTGCTTCTGCAGCGCCCGCTGCACGGTCATGGCGTTGGTCAGATTGCCGTTGTGGGCAACGGCGAAGCCGCCATCGGCCAACTCGGCGAAGAAAGGCTGGATGTTGCGCATGCCGGCGCCGCCGGTGGTGGCGTAGCGTGTGTGGCCGATGGCGCGGTTGCCTTGCAGACTGTCGATGACGCGCTGCTTGGTGAAGGTGTCGCCGATCAGGCCGACATGGCGTTCGACATGGAACTGGCTGCCGTCATAGGAAACGATGCCGGCCGCTTCCTGGCCGCGATGCTGGAGCGCATGCAGGCCCAATGTGACGATGGCCGCGGCATCCTGCCGGCCGAAAATGCCGAACACACCGCATTCGTCGTGGAAATGGTCGTCGGCCTCGGCGGAAAGCACGTCGTCTGCGTCTGCCATCTTAAGCTCCGCTAAAATCGCCATATAATGCGGGTTCGCGTCGAAAGCAACGCGCGCCGCGCAGCCATTCACACCATCGTCAAGTCCCAGCGCCCATTTCCGGCGTCAGTTTGCCGGTGCAGCCGGTGCTGGATTGGCCGGGGTGTTGTCCGCCGGCGGTGTTGCAGAATCATCATCAGGCGCCGGCGTGTTGGCATCGTCCCCACCCGCCGGAGCATCCGCTGCCGGTGCGTCCGGAGCAGCGGGCGTCTCGGTAGCCGGCTGATTCGGATTGAGCTTCTTCAGGATGGCGTTTTCCGGATCCTCGGGCAGCAGGCTTTCGAGCTTGGCGCCGATCTGCTCGAGCAGCGGCCGCGACTTGGCCTCCGTGACCCAGGCCGGTGCCTTGGCGCCGGCCAGCCAGTTGAAGAACAGAAGTGCGACGGCGACGACCAGGATGCCGCGCGCGGCGCCGTAAAGGAAACCAAGCGTGCGGTCGAGCGCGCCGATCCTGGAATCGATGATCCAGTCGGCAAGCTTCATGGTGATGACCGAGACGACGATCAGCGCGATGACGAAGACAACGCTGGCGGCGGCCGCCATGGCGATCTTTTCATTCTCGATGTAGGGCGCGAGGTAAGGCACAACCGGCTTGTAGAAGAAGAACGCCGCCGCCGCCGCTGCTGCCCAAGAGACGACGGACAGGATTTCGCGCGAGAAGCCGCGAACCATGGCGAGCATCGCCGAGACCAGAGTGAAGCCGACGAGAATTCCGTCAAGCAGCGTAATCGGCATGTCTTTCGCCCCACTCCATGAGCTGCATTATAGCGCGGAGCATCGGATTTTCCCAAACCGGTTCCCGCCTTCGGGTCCGATGCCCTAATCTTCCTCGTCCGCGCGGCTTCGGCGTGAGCCGGCTATGCGCGCGACGAGGTCGGCAAGCTCGGTCGGCTGGAAAGAACCGGCCCCGATCCCCCCGGCCAATTCCCCGCTGCCCGAAGGCAGGACCGCGCTTCCAAAACCCAGCTTTTCGGCTTCCTTGAGGCGCTGTTGCGCATGCGCGACCGGCCTCACTGCGCCCGAAAGACTGATTTCGCCGAAATAGACGCAATCGGCGGGAAGGGCAAGGCCGGTGAGCGAGGAAACCAGGGCCGCCGCCACCGCCAGATCCGCCGCGGGCTCCGAAATGCGATAGCCGCCGGCGACGTTGAGATAGACATCGTGGCTGCCGAAGCGCACGCCGCAATGGGCTTCGAGAACCGCCAGGATCATCGACAGCCGGGCGCCATCCCACCCGACGACGGCGCGGCGGGGCGTGCCGAGCGAGGAGGACGCCACCAGCGCCTGGATCTCGACCAGCACCGGCCTTGTCCCCTCCATGCCGGCGAAAACCGCCGCGCCCGGCGATTTGGCATGGCGTTCGCCAAGGAAAAGCTCGGATGGGTTGGCAACCTCGCGCAGGCCCTTGTCCGACATTTCGAAGACGCCGATTTCGTCGGTCGGTCCAAAACGGTTCTTCACCGTGCGCAGGATGCGGTAATGATGGCCGCCTTCGCCTTCGAAGTAGAGCACGGCGTCGACCATATGCTCGACGACGCGCGGCCCGGCGATCTGGCCTTCCTTGGTGACATGGCCGACCAGCACGATCGCCGCCCCCGTGGATTTCGCATAACGGATCATCGCCTGGGCGGCGGCGCGCACCTGGGTGACGGTGCCGGGCGCCGAATCGGCAAGGTCGGTCCACAGCGTCTGGATCGAATCCAGGATGACGAGATCCGGCCGTTTGCCGTCGGCTATTGTGGCGAGGATGTCCTCGACATTGGTCTCGGCGGCAAGTTCCACCGGAGAGGAGGCAACGCCAAGCCGCTGCGCCCGCAGCCTGATCTGCGCGACCGCCTCTTCGCCCGAGACATAGACGATGCGGTGGCCTTTTGACGCCAGAGCGGCCGCCGCTTGGGTGAGCAGCGTCGATTTGCCGATGCCGGGGTCGCCGCCGACCAGAAGCGCCGAACCGCGCACGAAACCACCGCCGGTGGCGCGATCGAGTTCGCCGATGCCCGAAATGATGCGCGGCGCGTCCTCGATGTCGCCGGACAGCGTGGTCAGCACCACCGCGCGGCCCTTGCGGGCGTTGCGTGTATTGGCCGGACCCGAGCCGATGCCGCCGGACGTACCTTCCTCGACCAGCGTGTTCCACTCGCCGCAGGCATCGCATTTGCCGGCCCAGCGCTGATGCACCGATCCGCAACTCTGGCAGATGAATTGTACGCGCGACTTGGCCATCAGATTTATGCCCCCCGATGTCTGGCAGGACACAGGGGGGCGCGAAGGAACGAGGCCTGTCTCAATAGGTCACTCGAACCTTTCCGGCAGATGATGCTCCTCGGCAAGGTCGGAGAAGCGGGTGAACTCGCCCTGGAAGGCAAGGCTGACGGTGCCGGTCGGTCCGTGGCGCTGCTTGGCGATGATCACTTCGGCCTTACCCTGGACCTCGATCATCTTCGCCTCCCAGGCGAGGTGCTCGGGCGTGCCTTTCTCCGGTTCCTTGTTCTTGATGTAATATTCCTCGCGGTACACGAACAGCACCACGTCGGCGTCCTGCTCGATCGAGCCCGATTCGCGCAGGTCCGACAGCTGCGGATGCTTGTCGTCGCGGCTTTCGACCTGACGCGAGAGCTGCGAGAGGGCGATGATCGGCACGCCAAGCTCCTTGCCGAGCGCTTTCAGTCCGGTGGTGATCTCCGTGATTTCCTGGACGCGGTTCTGCGACGCCTTGGCGGATGAACCCTGCATCAGCTGGATATAGTCGATGACCATCAGATCCAGCCCGCGCTGGCGCTTGAGGCGGCGGGCGCGGGCCGCGAGCTGGGCGATCGAAATACCGCCCGTCTGGTCGATATAAAGCGGCCGCTTGTGGTTCTCTTGAGTGTAGGCGACGAGCTTGCCGAAATCGGCTTCCGTCAAATCGCCGCGCCTGATCTTCGACGACGGGATCTCGGTCTGCTCGGAAATGATGCGGGTGGCCAGCTGCTCGGACGACATTTCGAGCGAGAAGAAGCCGACGACGCCGCCATTGGCCGCCTTGACGGAACCGTCGGCCTGCTGGGCCGGCTCATAAGCGGCAGCGATGTTGTAGGCGATGTTGGTGGCCAGCGACGTCTTGCCCATGCCCGGGCGGCCGGCGATGATGATCAAATCCGATGGCTGCAAGCCGCCCATGCGGTGGTCGAGATCGCGCAGGCCGGTGGCAATGCCGGACAGGTGGCCGTCGCGCATATAGGCCGCGCTGGCCATGTCGACGGCATTCTTCAACGCATCGGAAAAACTTTCGAACCCGCCATCGTAGCGACCGTTTTCGGCCAGCTCGAACAGGCGGCGTTCGGCGTCTTCGATCTGTTCGCCGGGCGCCATGTCGACCGGCGCGTCATAGGCGATGTTGACCATGTCCTCGCCGACGGTGATCAGCGCGCGGCGCGTGGCAAGGTCATAGATGGCGCGGCCATAATCGGTGGCGTTGACGACGGTCACCGCCTCCACCGCCAGCCGCACGACATATTGCGCCATCGTCATGTCGCCGACCTTCTCATCGGCCGGCAGGAAGGTTTTTAGCGTTATCGGCGTCGCGACCTTGCCCATGCGGATGAACTCGGACGCCACCTCATAGATTTTGCGGTGCAGCGGCTCGTAGAAATGGCTGGCCTTGAGGAAGTCCGAGACGCGGTAGAAGGCGTCGTTGTTGACGAGGATGGCGCCGAGCAGCGCCTGCTCGGCCTCGATATTGTTTGGCGCTTCACGATAAAGCGGTGTTTCCGCGACGCCGAATTTTCGCGCTGCCTCTGCCATGATATCCCCGATTTTGATCCCGACCTTCGATATCAGAACGAGACGAGTCGATGCTGACCTTTCTGCATCACTGCGCGACCAAAGAGCCTCGATGCCCGTTGTTCACAGGAACGACCAATCGTCCACAGGAGAGTATGCCCGCGCCCCGATTCCGATTGACTCGACAAGGCGATGATTCGTATCCGACTCGTCAGAACGAAGCAAGAACGATTTCGCCGTTCATGTTGCCGCTTTGTCCAGCCTGTCGCCCCAGCCAAGCCGCCGGGCGAGCTTGAAGTCGGCGCCGTCGCGCTTGGTGAACAAGCGCTCGGCGGCAGTGCCGTCTTCCCTGCAAAGCTTGAGCAGAACCTTGCCGGAGCCGGATTTCGGCGGCGCAAGAACGCGTGCCTGGTGTGAAGTGGGCGCGTCTCGGGAAGCCGCGACATAGATGAACTTCTCGTCTTCCCAAGGCACGTCGGCGTCCTTGGCCAGCCGGTGCAGGCGCGAGCGGGCGACGCGGCGGGAGAAATGGCACCAGTCGGGCTGGGCGAGCGGGCAGGGCGCCTGATGCGGGCAAGGGGCAAGCACATGCGCGCCCGCCTCGATCAGCTGTCGGCGCACGGCAAGTATTCGTTGCCATCCGGCAGGGGTGCCCGGCTCGACGATCAGCAGCGTGTCGGCGGTGAGCTGCCAGAGCCGGTCGATGAGCTTCTGCAGCGAGGCCGGGGCAATTTCATCCAGCACATAGGCGCACGTCACCAGATCCGCTGGCTCGAGGCCGGCAAGATCGATGGTGACGTCGCCGGCCAGCCAACTGGTCTGGGCGAAAATCGCGTCGCCCGCTAGCGCCTCGCCCACCTTGCGCACCGCCGCGCTCGCTTCCAGCAGCACCGCCTGTTCGAGATCGGGCCACTGGTCGGTCGTGGCCCAAAGCACCGTACCAGGGCCGGCGCCGACATCGAGCAGGCTCCTGGGCTGAAAGTCGGGCCTGGCGTCGCTCAGCGCGTCGAGGCTGGCACGGATCGCGGCATAGGTCGCCGGAAGCCGCGTCGCCAGATAGGCCTTCACCGCCAGATCCTCGGCCATATGCAGGCGGCCGTCGCGCAACTCGGCACGGTAGCGGTCGGACAGCATCTTTGCCGCTTGCTTGAGCACCGCCAGCGGAATGTTTTCGAGCAGACGCTCGACACCTTGGCGAAGTTGGGCCGGCAGTTCCATCTCACGCGCCCCGCGGGGCGAGAAGGATCACCGAAGCGCCTGCAATGCAGGGCGCCGCTCCGGTAAAATCCCAGCGGTCGGGGCGCACACCCTCCACCAGCCACAGCCAGCCAAGCGACGCCGCGATGTAGATGCCGCCATAGGCGGCGTAGGCGCGGCCGGCGGCGTTCGTGTCGACCAGCGCCAGCAGGAGGCCGAACAGCGCGAGCGAGGCGAGACCGGAGAGCAGCCAAAGCGGCGACTTTTCCAATCGCCACCAGGCCCAGAACGAAAAGCAGCCGGCGATCTCGGCCAGGGCGGCAGCGGCATAGAGGACATAGGTCATGAAAAAGGTCCCGAGACGATCACGGGACCTTTTTCAGTGCAGGCGCCGACAATGGCAAGCGGCAATGCTTATTCCGGATCCGCAACCTTGCGGCGGCGAGCTGGCTTGGCGGCGGGGCTCTTTTTGACCGGCGCCGTTTCGCGATGCCCCATATCGCGCATCTCAAGCGCCTTTTCGCACTTGGCCATGTAATCGCGTGTCATCGGCAGCGTGTCGTTCTTCTTGGTGATCTGGATCTGAAAGATGACCAGATCCTGCCAGCGGAAGGCTGCTTCCGAGGCCGCCAGGTAGAATTCCCACATACGGCAGAAGCGTTCGTCATAAATCGCCTTGGCCTTGTCGCGGTTGGCGGCGAAGCGCTGGCCCCAGTGCTTCAGCGTGTCGGCATAATGGAGCCGCAGGATTTCGACGTCGGTGACGACCAGGCCCGATTTCTCGATCGCCGGCATGACTTCCGAAAGCGCGGGTATATAGCCGCCCGGGAAGATGTATTTGCGGATGAAGGCGCTGGTCGCCCACGGCACGCCGGAACGGCCGATCGTGTGCAACAGCATGACGCCGTCCGGCTTGAGCAGCGTCGCGCTCTTGTCGAAGAAGGTGCGGTAGTGGTTGACGCCGACATGTTCGAACATGCCGACCGAGACGATGCGGTCGAAACGCTCGTTGAGCTCGCGGTAGTCCTTGAGCTCGAAATGTACGCGGCTTTCCAGCCCTTGCGCGTGCGCCCGGTCCGTTGCGACGCCGTGCTGCTCGGTCGACAATGTCACGCCCTGCACGTCGACGTCGAACGCCTTGGCGAGGTAGAGACCGAGCCCGCCCCAACCGGAGCCGATGTCGAGCACCGTCTGGCCGGCTTTCAGCCTGAGCTTGGCGGCGATATGGCGTTTCTTGGCGGCCTGCGCTTCGTCGAGCGTCATGTCCGGTTGTTCGAAATAGGCGCAGGAATACTGCATGTCGTCGTCGAGGAAGAGCCGGTAGAGATCGCCTGACAGATCGTAGTGGCGCTGGACGTTGCGGCGCGAGCGCGAAGCGGTGTTGATCTGCTGCAGGCGGCGGAAGGCGTGGCGCAGGCCTTCTATGGCTTTCGACCAGGTGGCGTCGATGCCGCCGCTGCCCATATTCTGGAAGGCGATGCGCATCACGCCCAGCACGCCACCTTCGAGAATGTCGAGTTCGCCGTCCATGTAGGATTCCGGAACCGCCAGCATCGGATCTAAGGTGATGGCGCGCTCGGCATGCGCGGTCTTGATGTGCATGTGCACCGGTTCGCCGCTGCCGTCGCCGAAAACCACCGTCGCGCCCTTGGCGCCGGTTACCTTGAGATTGCCGGTGCGCACCAGGCGGTCGAGAACGCGCTTCAACAGAATATTCATGACCAAATGTCCCCTCTCGGCCAGACAGGCTGTCTTGGCGCGTAACCGCGAAAATCAGAATCGATTTCGAGGAGCCTTGCGCCGAGCCAAAGTTCACAACGTCACTTGCGCGACCAAAGGACGCGCGACGCTATAGTCTGCAACAATATATAGGGGTTCGAAAAGTTCCATTTGGCACAAAAATGCCCGGGCAAGAGGCCCGGGCATTGGTCCAGTATGGCTGGATGCCGGCAAAGTGATCGGAGCACAGCTCCGATCGTGATCAGAGCACAGCTCCAAACCTCCGCGACGTATGATCAGGCGTTGTCTTCGCCACCCTCGAATTCGGTGTTCGGGTCGAAGAAGTTTTCCGGCCGGGCATTGTCGTTGATGTCCTCGCCATAGATGGCCTCGGCGGTGGTCAGCGTCTCGCCCTTGGCCTGGCGTTCGGCTTCGTCGGCCGTGCGGGCGATGTTGAGCGTGATCGTGACTTCGACTTCCGGATGCAGCGCGATTGCCACATTGGTGACGCCGATGGTCTTGATCGGCTGGTTGAGCAGGATCTGGTTGCGGTTGATCGAAAAACCTTCCGCCGTCAGCAGATCGGCGATGTCGCGGGTCGACACTGAACCGTAAAGCTGTCCGGTTTCACCAGCGGAGCGAACGGCGATGAAGCTCTTGCCGTCGAGCTTTTCGGCGACTTGGGCAGCTTCCGACTTGCGCTCGAGGTTGCGGGCTTCGAGCTGGGCGCGCTGGCCTTCGAACTTCTTCTTGTTGCCTTCGTTGGCGCGCAGCGCCTTGCCCTGCGGCAGCAGGAAGTTACGGGCAAAGCCGTCCTTGACCTTGACGGTATCGCCCATCTGGCCGAGGCGGGAAACGCGTTCGAGAAGAATGACTTCCATGGTTTTGTTCCTTTGGTTGGGCGCCAATCGATCGATGAGGTCGACGCCGAATGTATCTGGAACAGGTCAGGAAGCTTGAGCGCCTGGGGCGCTGGTGTCGCTGTCCTGCCTGTCGCGGCAGTTAGAGGTTTTTGACCTCAACCCGGGATTTGACGTTCAACCCTGCGGCGCCCGTCGCCGTGGGAGAAGAGCGGGCGGCGAACCGCCCGCATGCTAGATCATGATCCCGAAAAGTGGATACCGGTTTTCTCGGACAAACGGAAACCGTTTGTCCAGAGATCATGGTCAAACTAAAAGTCTTAGCGAACCACGTAGGGCAGCAGGCCGAGGAAACGGGCGCGCTTGATCGCCTTGGCGAGTTCGCGCTGCTTCTTCTGGCTGACCGCGGTGATGCGCGACGGCACGATCTTGCCGCGCTCGGAAATGTAGCGCTGCAGGAGACGCACGTCCTTGTAGTCGATCTTGGGCGCGTTGGCGCCGGAGAACGGGCAGGTCTTGCGACGGCGATGGAACGGGCGCCGGGTCGGGATCTGATTGATGTCGACCATTATTCTGCACCCCCTTCAAAGCCTTCGCGCGGACGGCGCGGACCACGATCGGCACCGGCGTCGCCGAACGAGCGCGGCGGACGGTCGCCACGATCACGGTCGCCGAACGAGCGTGGACCACGATCGCCACGGTCGCGATCGCCGAAGCCGCCGCGTTCCGAGCGCTCTTCGCGCTTCTGCATCATGGCTGACGGGCCTTCCTCATGCGCCTCGACCTTGATGGTCAGGAAACGCAGCACGTCTTCGGACAGGCCCATCTGGCGCTCCATCTCGTTGAGCGCGGCCGGCGGGCAATTCAGGTCCATCAGCGTGTAGTAAGCCTTCCGGTTCTTGTTGACCCGGTAGGTGAGGGACTTCAGTCCCCAGTTCTCGACCCGGCCGACGGACCCGCCATTCGCGGAGATGACACCCTTGTACTGTTCGACAAGCGCATCGACCTGCTGCTGCGAGAGGTCCTGCCGGGCAAGAAACACATGTTCGTAAAGAGCCATTATGTCTTATGCCTTTCTTCGTTTCTCTCCCGGTTCCCGGCGGCAAAAGCCTCTGCAACTTCTCTGACCCGCAAAATCGGGGAAGAAAGGAGCATGACGAGACGGTCGAGAGCGGAGACACGGGAGGCGGAAGCACTTCTGGCATCACACGGAGGTTTTCGAAAAAACCTCCGGCCCTCCGTTCAGCCCCCAGCTAGGACCGGCAGATTGCGGGCGTCTATATAGCAATCCGGCGGCAAAGCAAGGGCAGACGACGTCCTCCGTGTCGCAGGCGGCGAAAAAATCAAGCAGCAACAACGGCAAGGTTTGTGGCGGCAAACCACGGCTTAACCGCACTATCAGGTTGTGCGGAGTTGAGCCCCCACCGGCAGCCGCACGCTTTACAGCGCCTGTGCTTCGAATCCGAGCGACTATTATGCCGTAAACGATCCGACCAAATTGCCGAACGTGTTCCTTGGATCGCCAACAAGTTCACGAAGCTGCAATTGACGAAATGAACGCCCGACCGAACGGTCGAACCGGGTCCGGAAGGACAAGTCTGTTCAACTCGCCAGTCTGTTCAACTCGCCAGTCTGTTCAACTCGTATGAGCGACAACCTTGTCGACCGTTTCGGGGAAGAAGTCGGGCGCCGCGTGGCGTTTGCCGAACATCATGTCGTACTGCAACAGGCGGAAATCGCGGATCGCTGGATCGATCTCTTTCTGCCGCGCCCAATCGGGCGTGGCCTCGCCAGCCGGCGTCAGCAACAGGTTGCGGTCGACGACGCGGTAGCGCTCGCTCATCTCGCCCAGGAAGCCAGTGTAGTAGGAATGAGTGATGCCGGCCGTCTTCAGGATATGATAGGGCAGGAAGGCCGGGCTGACGGCGCCGATGTCTTCAGCCGGCCCGGTGCGGTTCGACCAGATGACCAGCGGCGTCTCGTGGTGTTCGAGGGCCGCCTCGGGCGACGCTTCCTTGCGCGGCGCGACATTGTCCTTGAGGAAGCCGGTTTCGACATAGACCGGCCCTAGCGGCGGCAGATGGTCGCCGAAGAAGGCGATCACGGTCGGGCGAGAGCGTTTCTTTGCCCATTCGACCAGGCGTTCAAGGCCGCGATCGGCGTCGGCCGAGCCCTCGGCGTAGCTGAGCAGCGATTCGCGCGCCCACTGGCTGATCGGCGCCTGCACCGTATGCGTCGGATTGTAGTAGCGGTTCGGCTCGTAGGGGCCGTGGTTTTGCAGGCTGACCGCAAAGAAGAACACCGGCTCGTCGCTGGCGTCGGCCTCGCCGATGATCTCGTCGGTCATCGCCGCGTCCGATGCCAACGGCCCGCGCTTTTGCATCGGCGGCAGCGTCTCTTCCGACTTGAAGTCGTTGAAGCCGAAATCAGCGTAGACCGCGCCACGGTTCCAGAACCAGTTCGTGCCGGGGTGGATGGCGCGCGCCCGGTAACCCTGGCTCTTGAGGAAGGTTGCCAGCGAAGGCGTCGGCGTGCGCACATATTGCTGATAGGGGATGCTGCCGGCCGGCAGGAACGCGTTGGAGAAGCCAGTCAGCGCCTCGAACTCGATGTTGGCGGTCATGCCGCCGAATTCCGGAGAGAACATCGAGCCCGAGCGCAGCGCCCGCACATTGGGGATCGGATCGGGCTTGATGGTGACGCCGGGCAACTTGGTCGGATCCCAGAAGGATTCGCTCATGACGATGATGATGTCGGGCTTCTCGGCCGGCACCGAGGCGGTCACATCAGGCCTGCCGATCGCCGCGATCGCCTTGTCGGAATAGCCCGGCGGGGCCGAGACATGCGCCATCGGCACATTGAGGGCAAAGGCCAGCGCAAAGCCGTTGGAGGCATAGTTCTCTTTCTGGTCCCACATGATCGGGATGATCTGCAGCCTGTCCCTGGTCCAGGAGAAGGTGGCGTAGTCCATGATCGAGACGAAGAAGGCGAGCAGCGGCACTGCCAGCGTCAGCCGGGCAAGGCGTCCCTTGCGGCTGAGCGCCGGCACCTTGCGGCGCCACAGCCGCCAGCCGTAGACGAGCAGCGACAGGCCGGCGACGATGCCTGCGACCATGGCGAGCGCGGTCATCGGCCGGTCGCGCACCAGGAGCGGCAACAGCGCGAAGATCTGGCGGGCATAGAGGAAATCGGTCGGATAGAGCGGATCGCCGAGATAGTGCGACTTCTGGTGACCGACGAAAGCAAGGGAAAGCGTCAGCGGCGCGACGATCATCAGGCTCTGGTGGCTGCGCCCAAGCACCGCATCGAGGCCGATCAGGATCAGCGCAAACACGACAATGGTGGTCCAGCCCGGCTTGAGTGGCTGCAGGAAGAAGGAGATCGTGCCGGCAAAGTCGCCGCGCACGATCAGCTCGATGGCAAACACCAGGATTGCAGCGATCGCCAGGCTGACCAGCCCATAGCGCACGACCGGCCATCTCCTGCCCGGCAGGTAGCCGGTGGAGGGGTCGTCTTCCAGGAACTGCGGCGCGGCCTTACCGGCGCGTTTCGAACTCTTTGCCACTTTTGATTTCCCCACCCAGCGACAAACACGTCACTCGGTTGTCATGGAACTGTCACCCAATGCTAGCGCCTGTGGCCAAAATAAGAAGAGCCAGCAAACGAATCGTGAGCGGTTTTCATCAGGAGTGATCGCCAAAAAGCTTTTCGGAACAGGCACTCGGCGTGTGACACTGCCGTCAGGAAGGGTTGAAGTGGCTTGACTTGGCGGCCCGCCTTGCGTCACAGGCAAGCAAAACTCGTCTACCAGGCAAGCAAAACCAACCCTTGGGAGCCCTCGCATGGCCGTTGCATTCACCTTTCCTGGACAAGGCAGCCAGGCTGTCGGCATGGGCAAGGATCTCGCCGACGCCTTTCCGGAGGCGCGCGGGATTTTCCAGGAAGTCGATGACGCGCTCGGCGAAAACCTGTCGAAGCTGATCTGGGAAGGGCCGGAAGAGACGTTGACGCTGACCGCAAACGCGCAACCGGCGCTGATGGCGGTGTCGCTCGCCGCGATCCGGGCGCTGGAATCGCGTGGTTTGTCGCTGAAAGGCAAGGTCGCCTATGTCGCCGGCCATTCGCTGGGCGAATATTCGGCGTTAGCCGCTGCTGGCTTCGTTTCGATTGCCGATGCCGCCCGGCTCTTGCGCATCCGTGGCAACGCCATGCAGGCGGCGGTGCCGGCCGGCGAGGGCGCGATGGCGGCGATCATCGGACTGGAACAGGCCGATGTCGAAGCTGCCTGCGCCGAGGCCGCCGAAGCGGCCGGGAAGGGCTCTGTCTGCCAGGTGGCGAACGACAATGGCGGTGGCCAACTGGTCATTTCCGGTGCAAGAGCCGCGGTCGAACTGGCGGCGAAACTTTGCACCGAGAAAGGCGCCAAGCGCGCGCTGATGCTGCAAGTGTCCGCGCCCTTCCACTCTGCGCTGATGACGCCCGCGGCCGAGATCATGCGCGAGGCACTGGCCAGCGTGACGAAGGCCGCGCCGGTGGTGCCCATCGTCTCCAACGTCACCGTCACCCCGACCAATGACCCCGACGAGATCGCGCGGCGTCTGGTCGAGCAGGTGGTCGCCCGCGTGCGCTGGCGCGAAACGGTGGAATGGCTCGGCGCAAACGGCGTCACCACGCTTTACGAGATCGGCGCCGGCAAGGTGCTTTCAGGATTGGCGCGGCGCATCAACCGCGACATCGCCACCGCGTCGGTCGGCTCGGCGGCCGAGGTCGACGCGGCGCTGGCAGCGTTGAGTTGACCTACACACACCGGACTTGAAATCCCGACGTCATGACGATACATGAATACATGTATTCACAAGGAGAGCGGTATGCCGACCTCGATCCGACTTGCTCCCGAAATCGAAGAACGCTTGGATTTTCTCGCGACCAAGACCGGCCGGAGCAAAGCTTACTATCTACGTGAGCTTATCGAACGCGGTCTTGAGGACATAGAGGACTATTATCTCGCGGCCGAGGTCCTGGAACGGATCAGAAGCGGTGAGGAGGATGTAGTGAAGCCTGAGGACTTCTGGCGTGGCCTGGACGCTTGAATATGCCCGCTCGGCGCGCAAATTCGTCGAAAAGTTGGATCCGCAGACACGCAAACGAATTCGCGACTTCATCGAGAACCATATCGCCGCTCTCGACAATCCACGGGAGGCTGGCAAACCGCTGAAGGGTCCGCTTGCAACCTTTTGGAGGTATCGGGTTGGGGATTGTCGAATTATCTGTGATGTGCAGGCCAGCCGGCTCGTAATTCTGGTGGTGACGATAGGCCATCGCGGCGACGTTTACAGATAGCCAATTCGCGGGCTGTCCGATTTGAGAGGAGGATTGAGACATGTTCGAATTGACTGGCCGCAAGGCGCTCGTCACCGGTGCATCGGGCGGCATCGGTGAGGCCATCGCCAGGGTGCTGCATGCGCAAGGCGCGATCGTTGGCCTGCATGGCACCCGCGTCGAGAAATTGGAAGCGCTAGCCACCGAGCTTGGCGACCGGGTCAAGCTCTTCCCGGCCAATCTGTCGAACCGCGACGAGGTCAAGGCGCTCGGCCAGAAGGCGGAGGCCGATCTCGAAGGCGTCGACATCCTGGTCAACAACGCCGGCATCACCAAGGACGGGCTGTTCGTGCGCATGTCGGATGCCGACTGGGACACCGTGCTCGAGGTCAACCTGACCGCCGTGTTCCGGCTGACCCGCGAACTCACTCATCCGATGATGCGCCGCCGCCACGGCCGCATCATCAACATAACCTCGGTCGTCGGCGTCACCGGCAATCCCGGCCAGACCAACTACTGCGCCTCCAAGGCCGGCATGATCGGCTTTTCCAAATCGCTGGCGCAGGAGATCGCCACCCGCAACATCACCGTCAACTGCGTCGCCCCGGGCTTCATCGAATCGGCGATGACCGGCAAGCTCAACGACAAGCAGAAAGAGGCGATCATGGCGGCGATCCCGACGCGCCGCATGGGCACCAGCGTTGAAGTCGCGTCCGCCGTCGCCTATCTCGCGTCCAACGAAGCCGCCTACGTCACCGGCCAGACCATCCATGTAAATGGCGGCATGGCGATGATCTGACCAGACATGGCACGATGACTAGGCGGAGAGGCTCAGCTTGAATTTTCCCGCGCTTCTCGTCCTGCCTCGCCGGGCAATCATATGGTTTGTCAGCAAGGTTTCTTCGATGGGCTTCGACATAAAGAACCCTTGAGCGCGGTGACATTGTTCGGCGATCAGAAAATCTAGCTGCGCTTCGTTTTCCACCCCTTCCGCCACGACTGTCAGACTGAGCGAATTGGCCAGCGCTATGATCCCTCGCACGACATTCTGCTTTTTCGGGGACGATGCCAAATCGCTCAGGAAGGACCGGTCGATCTTCAATTGATCCAGGTTGAAATCGGCGAGATAGCCGAAACTCGCATAGCCAGAGCCAAAATCGTCGAGTGCCAAGCTGATTCCGATGTTTCGAATTTCGGTCAGGATATCCAAAGCGCTTCGGCTGTTCTGGACAAACACCCCTTCAGTGATTTCCAGTTGCAGACGTGACGTCGGCAGTCCCGTTTGTCGCAACACTTCAACCAGGTGGGTGAAGTACACGTCGTTCTGAAGACTCTTGCCTGAGACATTTACCGAGCAGACAAAGTCCTCCGAGCAAATGGGCAGCCACTGTGCTGCCTGCCGGCAAGCCTTGCTCAAGACCAATTTGTCGAGTTCCAATATCAGGTCACTTCGTTCGGCTGTTGGAATAAACGACATCGGCGACCGAATCGCCCCTGAGATCGGGTCACGCCAGCGTACCAAGGCCTCGGCGCCGGTCATGCGGCCGGTTGCCAACTCAAATTGTGGTTGCCAGACCAGGAAGAATTCGTCGCAATTAAGCGCTCGCTTGATTGCGGCCTCTTCGCCAAGCTGCACATCGATTTGACTGAGGATTGCAGGCGAAAACGTCACCAGGCCAGCCCGCCCCTGGGCTTTTGCGGCATAGAGAGCGCTATCCGCGTTGCGCATCAAGGTTGAAATGTCCGCACCATGCTCCGGAAAACTGGCCATGCCGATGCTTGCGCCAACTCGAACTTGATGGCCTTCCAACTCGGCAAACCCATTCAATCGCTCCCGAAGACGATTGCCGAGACCTTTTTCGGCCGAATGCGTTGCGCCAATCTCGATGACGGCGAACTCGTCTCCACCCAATCGAACCGCAAACACATCGTCGGGGCGTTCGATCAACTGCAGGATTTCGGCGACGGCTTTCAGTAGGAGATCGCCAACGTGATGGCCGAACGTATCGTTCACATTCTTGAAATGATCGAGGTCGATCAGGTAAAGATGGAGTTGCTTGCCAGCTAGCTTTGCGTGATCCAGCAAATCGTCTCTATTGGCCGACATCCAGGCACGGTTCTTCAAACCAGTGGTCGCGTCACGCCAAGCCAGAAATTCCAGTTTTTTTATGGTCTCACGACGGCCAATAAGCAATACGGCGGTTCCGATTGCAAGTAGCGACAAAATCGCCAACGCGAAGGCTATCTGATAATTAAATCTATTCAGGCTGATTTCCGAGGCGTAGAGATCGGCGTTTACCTGTTCGCCGAATTTATAATACTCATCATTCATTCGGGCTACGATCTGATCAAGTTCCAGCCCCATTTCCTTCAATCTAATTCCATCGAGAGGTAGCCCGGCCGCAATCAGCGCATCAATCCGCGTCACCGAGTCGTTGACGCGCGGCACGATCCCCGCGTAGGCCGGAATTTCGCGACTCGTTCCACTGCCGTCGACCCGCTCGAAGCGGACATAAACCAGGTCATTTGCCGCCAGTAACTGATCGAGGCTTGCTGCGGACGTGGGAGCAGCTTGAGCGAGCGAAATCATATCTCGCAAATGCGTCACGTCGCGTATGGCGATGTGGAATTCGCGGATGGCGAAAAACCCGAACCGGGGCAGCGAGGACTCTATCTTGCTGATGCTGAGAAACAACATCGTGATCAAGATGCCCGAACAGGCCACGGCCGCGGCTATGGCTGTCCCGTATGTAACCGGAACTCGCCAGCCCCTCTTTCCAAGCCTTGCCATCAAGGTCACGCGGAAGCTCAACTAGCTGCCGGATTCAATCGCCTTGATCAGCCAGACCCATCGTGGTTTGCGAATCGGCGTATCGAAACCAGGATAGTCGTTGAGGGGGTATACGAGCCGGGTAGGACCCTGGGTGCGTCGGGTCAGTAACTTTCCGTCCTGTCGCGTGGCGAGCAGGAGAGGACCGTCGGTCCAGTCCTCTCTCGGAATTATCTGCACATAGTCGTCGACGGCTCGCAGAACAACGGAATCCTTGCCCTCCAATCCAACCAGCTTGAGCACATCGCTGAACAGGACGCCTTCAAATGTAAGCTGGCCGCTTTCGAAAGGGCTTGGGGTAGTGATCCTATAGAGGCCGAGCTTCTCCAGTTGCCTCAACGTGATCGGAGTCGATTCACCGTCCTTCTGGATATTGAATGCAACCGTGTCCGGCGGTTCTGGGAGCTTTATGGATTCCAATGCCCGCGCAGGCAGAGTGCCAAGTGCGAAAACCGCCAGGATGATTAGGCAGCGCTTGATCGTCAGGCGTCTTTTATTGAGCAAGGATGACATGCGTCCACTCCTTTTCTTATTATCGCAAGAAAGCGCCACCGTCGCCGAGGCACCATTTCTTGACGGAATCATTAACGCTATCATGGCCGAGTAACTTTTCAGTTAGCGGCCTATCTCCAATGTCGATTTTCATCTGGCTGTCGTTGGCATGCGCAGGAAGCCCGTTTTCGGACCGGTTCGCGTCTGGAACAATGACTCTAATCGACCCGCGTCGGTCGTCCTGCTGGACCATTCTCGCGGAATTTCCTTTGCAGGACGCCAGGCACGCATGCGACGGAGGGGATGGAGCGGGGGTCGCGACAGAACCCGCTCAAAGTCATCGGAGAAGGCCCATTTCGGCTTGGACCTCAGCCGATTTTCGTGTAATGCGGCCCGCACCCCGGCGGTTCGGGCAAAAACCGGTCGTAGCCGTTGCGTTTCCGGCAGGACCATCTTTCAGCTTGATTAGCGGCATTCTGCCCGCTAACGAAGACAGACAAACAAAAGACGAGGATGCCCAAATGAGTGACACCGCAGAGCGCGTCAAGAAGATCGTCATCGAGCACCTTGGCGTCGATGCCGACAAAGTGACGGAGCAGGCGAGCTTCATCGATGATCTGGGCGCCGACAGCCTCGACACGGTCGAACTCGTCATGGCGTTCGAAGAAGAATTCGGCGTCGAGATTCCCGACGACGCGGCCGAGACGATCCTGACCGTCGGCGATGCGGTGAAATACATCGACAAGGCTTCGGCCTGACATTTTCCGCAGTCATCACCGGGGAGGACCTGCGATGAGGCGTGTCGTCGTCACGGGCCTTGGGCTGCTGTCACCGTTCGGCATGGGCTTCGAGCACAGCTGGAAGGAATTGCTGACCGGCCGCAGCGCTGCCAAGCGCGTCACCGAGTTCGAGGTGGAAGATCTTGCCTGCAAGATCGCCCACGTTATTCCGCGTGGCGACGGCAGCAATGCCACCTTCAATCCCGAGGCCGTGCTCGAGCCGAAGGAATTGCGCAAGGTCGGCGACTTCATCCTGTACGGGATTGCCGCCGCCGACGAAGCGCTGAAGGATTCCGGCTGGGAGCCGAAGACGCACGCCGAGCAATGCGCCACCGGCGTCCTGATCGGCTCCGGCATTGGCGGCATCGAGGGCATCGCCGAGAACGCGATGATCCTCAAGGAACGCGGCCCCCGCCGCATCAGCCCTTTCTTCATCCCGGGCCAGATCATCAATCTTGTCTCCGGGCAGGTTTCGATCCGGCACGGGCTGAAGGGCCCGAACCATGCCGTCGTCACGGCCTGCTCGACCGGCGCCCACGCCATTGGCGATGCCGCCCGGTTGATCATGTGGGGCGATGCCGACGTGATGCTCGCAGGCGGCGCCGAAGCGCCGGTGACGCGGCTGTCGATCGCCGGCTTCGCCGCGTGCCGGGCACTGTCGACAGAGCGCAATGATTCGCCGCAAACGGCGTCGCGCCCCTATGATCGGGACCGTGACGGCTTCGTTATGGGCGAGGGTGCCGGCGTTGTCGTGCTCGAGGAGCTCGAGCATGCCAAGGCGCGCGGCTCCAAGATCTATGCCGAGGTGACGGGTTATGGTCTCACCGGCGACGCGCATCACATCACCGCGCCCGCCGAGGATGGCGATGGTGCCTTCCGTTGCATGATGGCGGCACTGAACCGTGCCAAGCTGACTCCTGCCGATGTCGACTACATCAACGCCCACGGCACCTCGACCATGGCCGACACGATTGAGCTCGGCGCCGTCGAGCGGCTTGTCGGCAATGCCGCGTCGAAGATTTCGATGTCGTCCACCAAGTCTTCGATCGGCCATCTGCTTGGGGCAGCGGGTGCCGCCGAAGCGATCTTTTCGATCCTCGCCATCAGAGACAATGTCGCGCCGCCGACCATCAACCTCGACAACCCGGAGCGAGAAACCGCGATCGACCTGGTTCCGAACAAGCCGCGTGCCCGCCAGATCGACGTGGCGCTGTCCAATTCCTTCGGCTTTGGCGGTACCAACGCGTCGCTGGTCTTCCAGCGCTACAATGGCTGATCGTCCGGCTGCCGGACGATGCTTTGGCGTGCCGTCAATTTTGCCATATTCGCCTCTACTCTGCCGCTGGGGATTCGTTGGGCGATCAAACGGTAGGGCGAAATGAACACAAATCCGGCAGGCAACGGAGAATTCGGGCAGCGGCCGGCGACATCCGGACCGATCGTGCCGAAAACAGCCAGCGAGGCGTTGCGGCCGGAGGCCGGCACGCCGCCGCCGAAGCGCTCGCGTGCATCACGCAGCCAGGTCGTCGTGTTCATGAACTTCGTCATCTCCTCGGTGATGCTGATGGTTCTGGCGGCCGGCGTCGCGGTCTATTTCGGCAAGCAGGAATTCACCGAACCCGGCCCCTCGGCCAATGGCGACACCTTCCTGGTCAAGCCGAACACCGGTGTCCAGGATATCGCCGACCAACTCGAACGCCGCGGACTGGTCAGCGACGCTCGGATCTTCCGCCTTGGCGTGCGCGCCTTCGGCAATGATTCCGCGCTGAAGGCCGGAGAGTACGAGATCAAGCCCAGGGCTTCCATGCGCGACATCATGGAGCTTTTGAAGAGTGGCAAGTCGGTGATGTATTCGCTGACCGTTCCAGAGGGGCTGACGGTCGAGCAGGCGCTGCAGCGCATCGCCGGCGAGACTGCCTTGAGTGGCGATATGCCGGCGACCATTCCTCCGGAGGGCAGCCTCGCCACCGACACGCTGCGATTCACGCGCGGCGCGACGCGCCAGCAGATGGTCGACAAGCTGCTGGCAGATCAAAAGAAGCTGGTTGACGATGTCTGGCAGCGGCGCGCGCCGGACCTGCCGCTGGCCAACGTCGAGGAGTTCGTTACGCTGGCCTCGATCGTCGAGAAGGAGACGGGCAAGGGTGACGAGCGTTCACGGGTTGCCGCCGTCTTCTTGAACCGGCTTGCCAAGGGCATGCGCCTGCAATCCGATCCAACCATCATCTACGGTCTGTTCGGCGGCAAGGGCAAGCCGGCGGACCGGCCTATCTACCAGTCGGATATCCAGAAGCAGACGCCCTACAACACCTATTTGATCAACGGCTTGCCGCCGACGCCGATCGCCAACCCGGGTCGTGCGGCGCTGGAGGCGGTAGCCAATCCGTCGAAGACCGACGACCTCTATTTCGTCGCCGATGGCACAGGCGGGCACGTCTTTGCCGCGACTCTGGAAGAGCACAACGAGAATGTCGCCCGCTATCGCGCCTTGCAGAAGAAGCAGGCCGATGACGCCGCCAAGGCCGCCAACACCACCGGCGCCGTCGACAGCAATGTCGACAAGCCCGCTGACGGCGGCCCCGCTGACAGTGCCGACGATAGCGGCGACGCGGGCGCTGCCCAGTAGAATAAAGAAAGGCGTTGCTCACCGGGCGACGCCCCGACATTTGCAAGAGCGCCGCGCGTCCGATTTCGACGTGTCCGCGGCGCAGTCATTTTCAAGCAGCACTTGCTCCTCTCCGGAAAGCCGGTCTCGGGGTGATGCGCCAGGGACTTGTGGACGATATGAATTTGCAGAGCATGACCGGTTTTGCACGTGCCGTCGCCGAGCATGAAGGCACCTCGATCGCCTGGGAGGTCAAGTCCGTCAACGGCAAGAGCGTCGAAGTCCGGCTGCGACTGCCGCAAGGCTTCGAGCGGCTGGAACCGGCCGTCAGGCAGACACTTCAGAAGCGTTTTGCACGCGGCAATTTCCAGGCGACGCTGACCATCGGCCGCGCCGCCGGCGCGCAGGCGCAGCCGGTTGTCAACGAAGCCTTCCTGAAGGACCTGGCCGGGCTCGCCAAGCGGCTGCAGGAGCAATTCGGCGTTGCTCCCGCGACATCGGACGGATTGCTTTCGCTGCGCGGCGTGCTCGATATTCCCGAAACTGTCGAAACCGAAGAGGCGAGGGCCGCGCTCGATGCCGTGATCATGGTCGCGCTCGAGATCGCCCTGGCTGGGCTCGAACAGGCACGACAAAGCGAGGGCGCCGCGCTGGCTTTGCTGCTGTCGGGCCATATCGACACAATCGAGGCGCTGACGCTGCGGGCAGAGGCTGACCCGTCGCGCGAGACGGCGGCGATCCGCGAACGCATCGCCGAGCAGGTCAGGCTGCTGATGGATGCTTCCGCCAACCTGGACGCCACCCGGCTGCACATGGAGGCGGCATTCCTCGCCACCAAAGCCGATATTCGCGAAGAGATCGACCGGCTGAAGACGCATGTTTTATCAGGTCGGGCACTGATTGAAGGCGGCGGCGCGGTCGGCCGCAAGCTCGATTTTCTGGCACAGGAATTTAACCGCGAATCGAATACGTTGTGTTCGAAGTCGAATGCCGCCGCCGTCACCGCGATCGGGCTGGAGCTGAAGGCGGTGGTAGACCAGTTTCGTGAACAGATCCAGAATCTGGAGTAGCCGATGGTTGCCAAGGATTTGGGGTCCCGCATTCGCCGCCGGGGCCTGATGCTCGTCCTGTCGTCGCCGTCCGGCGCCGGCAAGTCGACGATCGCGCGCAACCTTCTGGAAAGCGATTCCAGCCTGGAACTGTCGGTCTCGGTCACCACCAGGCCGCGCCGCGGCAGCGAGATCGAGGGCGTCCACTATCATTTCCGGACGATGCGCGAGTTCGAGCGGCTGCGCGATTCCGACGCGCTGCTGGAATGGGCCGAGGTGCACGGCAATTGCTACGCGACACCGCGCGAGCCAGCCGAACTGGCGCTGTCTGAAGGGCGCGACATGCTGTTCGACATCGACTGGCAAGGTGCCCAGCAGCTCAAGGAGAAGATGCGCGCCGACATTGTCTCGATCTTCATCCTGCCACCGTCGATGAAGGAATTGAAGGCGCGGCTGAAGCGCCGCGCCGAAGACCAGGAGGCTGTGATCGAAACGCGGCTGAAAAACGCCCGCAACGAGATCGAGCACTGGAAGGAATATGATTTCGTCATCGTCAATGACGACCTCGACCGCGCCTTCGCCGAAGTGCGCGGCATCGTCGTCGCCGAGCGGCTAAGACGCGATCGCCGGCCAGGCCTGTTCGATTTCGTCTCGGGACTGTTGGACGAGAAGACGGGCTGACCGGCTTTAGGGCGCTATGCCATCGACCAGGATCAGATTGCGGCTGAGCGCTGCATCGCGCACGTCCAGTGCCGCCGCGTACTCGGCGGAGGCGTACCAACGCCTGGCCCGTTCCATGTCTGGAAATTCGACGACGATCAGCGGTTCGGGATGCCACATGCCTTCCAGCGTCTCTACCCGCCCGCCACGCACCAGATAGCGCCCGCCATGCTGGGCGATGGAGGCTGCGGCGCGGGATCGGTAGGTCTCGATCGCCTCTTCGTCGCGGATCGTGACATCGGAAATGACATAGGCGGGCATTTTGATCCTCCGGCATGTTGGCCAGATTATCTATGCCTCGACCAAAGCGCTTCCAGACCCGCCGGCACTACACCGCGTTGGTCAGCCGCACGAATTCCTCGACGCTGAGCGTCTCTGCCCGGCGTGTCGGATCGATGCCTGCACGGGTGAGCAGCGCCTCGCCCCCCAAGCTTTTCACGCTTTGCCGCAGCATCTTGCGGCGTTGGCCGAAGGCGGCTTCGGTGACGCGGCCGAGTTTTTTCACCTCGGCGGCCAGCGGAGCCACGCGCGGCACCAGATGCACCACCGAGGACGTGACCTTCGGCGACGGCGTGAATGCCTGTGGCGGCACGTCGAAGGCGATCCTCGCCTCCGTTCGCCAGCCGGCAAGAACGCCGAGCCGGCCATAGCTGTCGCTGCCGGCGGGCGCGACGATGCGCTCGGCCACCTCGCGCTGGAACATCAAGGTCATCGAGGTGTAGAATGGCGGCCAATCGCTGACCGTCAACCAGCGCACCAGCAGCTCCGTGCCGATATTGTAGGGCAGGTTGGCCACGATCTTTACCGGGCTGCCGCTCCCGGCCGCTCGACTGGCAAGTGCCGCGAAATCCGTCTTCAGCGCATCGCCGGACACAATCTCGAGCCGGCCGGGATAATGATCGGACACTTCGGCAAGGGCTGCCAGGCAGCGTTCGTCACGCTCGATGGCGATCACGTGGCGCGCTCCATTGGAGAGCAAGGCGCGGGTCAGCCCGCCGGGACCGGGACCAACCTCGATCACGGTTGCATCGGACAAGTCGCCGGCGGTGCGGGCGATCTTGCCGGTGAGGTTGAGGTCGAGCAGGAAATTCTGGCCGAGCGCCTTCTTGGCTTGTAACCCATGACGTTCGATCACCTCGCGCAGCGGCGGCAGCCCGTCGATGCTCATCCCTGCGGTCTCATGCGGCAACCGGCCTCGTGTTCGTGTCAGCCAATTGCCTGGCAAGCTTCAATGCCGCCATCAGGCTATCGGGCCGCGCCACGCCCTTGCCGGCGATGTCGAAGGCGGTGCCGTGGTCGGGCGAGGTGCGGATGAAGGGCAGGCCGAGCGTGACATTGACCGCCTCGTCGAAGGCCAGCGCCTTGGCCGGGATCAGCGCCTGGTCGTGATACATGCAAAGGGCGACGTCATAGCTTGCCCGTGCCCGGGCGTGGAACAACGTGTCGGCCGGCAGCGGGCCGAAAGCGTCGATACCTTCGGCTCGAAGGATATCGACCGCCGGACGCACGATCCGCTCGTCCTCGAGGCCCATGGCGCCGCCTTCACCGGCATGCGGATTGAGCCCGGCAATGGCGAGCCTCGGCCTTGCGATGCCGAAGCGGCTGGCGAGGTCGGCGGCGGTGATGCGCGCGGTGGCGACGATCAACCCGGTGGTCAGTGCCTTGGGCACTTCCGCCAGCGCGATGTGGATGGTGACGGGAACGGTGCGCAGGTCCGGGCCTGCCAGCATCATCACCGGCATCGCCTCGACGCCGCTGTGCCGGGCTGCCAGATGCGCCAGATATTCGGTATGGCCGGGAAAGCGGAAGCCGGCATCGTAGAGCGGCTTCTTGGCGATGGGACAGGTAACGACAGCCAAGGCTTCGCCGGCAAGGCAGTCGGCGACGGCACGGTCGATGGCCTCGATGGTGGCGGCCGCATTGGCCGGGTCCGGCCGGCCGGGGCTGTCGATACCGCGGGCAGTCAGCGGTACGATCGGCAGGGCGCGGGCAAAGACTTGCGCCGCTTGTGCTGGTGTCGTTTCGACCATTGGCAGCGAAATGCCGAGGAGGCGCGCCCGGGAGGCGATCAGCGCCGGATCGGCGAGCAGATAGAAGGGGGGCAGGGCGGCAGCCTCGCGCGCCATGAAGGCGGCGATGGCGATCTCCGGCCCGATGCCGGACGGATCGCCGGCGCTCAACGCGAGCGCAACCATTGTGCTGCTCACGTCAGCGCTTGACGATGCGGGCTTTCGCCTTCAGCTCGTCGACATATTTCTTGCTGAGCTCGTCGGCGTTCTTGTCGCCGGAGCCTTCGTTCTGGAATACCATCTGGGCGACCTTGTCGTCGGACACTTCGCGCGATGAGCAGATGCCGATGAATTCGACACCGCGTTCGGTCGCGCGTGTGACGGTGGCGCCGCCGACCTTGGTGGCCTTGATCTGTTCGGCCCAGTCCGGTGGCAGTTGCGGCGCCAGCACCCGGCCCAGATCGCGAACGGTGACATCGATCAGACCCTTGGCGAATTCGCGCGTCGTGTCGCAGCCGCTGAAGCGGGCACGCATGGCGTCGGCCTCGCGCTTGCGCTTGGCCAGCGTAGCGCTGCGTTCGGCCGCCGGCACCACGAAGATGACTTGCTGCAGCATGTACTCGGTAGCGCTCGGTTTGGCGCCGCCTTTCTCGAGCATCTTCCTGACCAGGTCTTGTTCACTGACGGCACCAGTGCCATCGCCGGAACGGTAGCGCGCGCTCAAGGCTTGGTTCCAGGCCATCTGGGCGCGGATGAATTCCTTGAAGTGGCTCTTGCCGACGCCTGACTTCTCCATGACGCCGTCGAGTTGGCTGAGCTGCATCTTGTTGCTCGAAGCAAAGCGTTGATACGCCGCCTCGACCTGTGCGTCGCTGATGCGGATGCCAAGCCGCTTGGCCTCGGCCATGCGCAGCGTCTGGTCGATCATTTCCTGGCCGGCGTCGCCCTTCTTGCGCTGCAGCTTCAGGAAGGCGGCGCGATGGGCGATGTCGCCGGTGGTGACCGGAATGTCGTTGACGACGTATTTGATCTCGCTGGCGAAAGCCGGTGGCGTCATCATGGTGATCGACACGGATGTCGCCGCCACAAGCAACGCGAAACCCGCTGAAAAGAGGTATTTCCTCATCGTTGGCATCCCAATCCTATCCCGGTTCCGCCCAATTTTATCGTCTCCAGGTGCGCGAATCCGTGCCAGCCCTATGCGGCGAAACGATGTCGCCGATTGTTACTGGATCGTGTCGATGGCACTGGTCGACGTGCCGAAGTCGCCGAGGGTGCGGAACGACAGATTGAAGCCGATGCTCTGCGACACCGCCTTGGTATTTATGTCGCGCGACTGCGAGTAGGTCATCAGATAGGTGAAGCAGGAATCGTTGTAGGCGAAGCCGACGCCGTCCTTGACCAGCACGCTTTCCTGCAGGTCGTACGTTCCGGTGCCGAAGACGCGCCAGTTCTCGGCGAGATGCGTCGAGGCACCGAGCGTGACCTCGTGGCGGTCGGTCGTGAACCCGTATAGCGGCTGGGCCTGGATGAAAGCGTATTTGGCGCTCAGCGACACCGGCAGGCCGGAATAGGCGGCCTTCACCTCGGTGCGACGGTTCTCGAAGGTCTGTTCGTCGAAACGGCCGCTGATCGAGGCAGCGAATCCGTTGGGACTGCTGATGCCGAACAGACCGACATAGTCGGACTTGGTCGTGTCGAGGCCGGAATTGGCGCCGACATTGACCAGATCCGGCGCGGCGAAGGAGTTCTCGCCGCCGATCTGGTAGGATTGGCCGAAAATCGCATTGGTACCCCAGCCATTGTTGTATGAGCCGGAATAGCGGAAGCCGACATTGGCGCGCGAACCGCCTTCGACACGATCGTAACCTGAGAACTTGTCGCGTTCGAACAAAGTGGTCGCGTCGAAGACCATGCTTTGAGCGTCTTCGTTGGGGACGGCGAGACCGCCGACATACTGCTCGTTCGGGCGCATGAAGACCTGCGCCATCGGCTCGATCACGTGATTGGATCCGCTGGCCATGGAAAACAGCACCGGCCAACGCATCTCGAGGCCTGCGGTTGCCATGAAGCGGGCAAACGACGAGCGCATGTCGTCCTGCTGGCCCAAATTTGTTGCCATCTGATTGATGGCGTCGAGCGAAGCCGACGACGCGTTGAGGTAGTCCACGTCGCCCTGCAGCGCGAGCAACGGCGTCAGCACCAGTCCGTCATCGGTGACGAAGCTCCGCTTCCACTCGGCCTCGGCTGTGAGCCGTCCGGATTCGCCTTCGATGCCAGGAACACGCTGCGTGGGGATGTAGAAGGTCTTGTCGAGATCGTCGCGGCTGATGACGCGGGCGTTGACATTGAGCGACAGCTGGCCGCCGGCGACCGACACGTCGGGAATATAGGCGTAGTCGAGCGACGGCAGCACCCATGGCTGCTGGCCGCTTCGCGCAGAGATGTTGTCGTTGGGTGTATCTTCCTGCACGTCGAAGTGCATTGCGCGCACGTCGAAATAGTTGCGGCCGTTAAGACCCGTCAGATAGACCGTCGACTGATGGACGGAGGCACTATACTTGTCGATGTTGTAGGTGTTCGCGAAGTTCTTGTCGGTCTGCAGCAGCACATCCCAGCCGAAATTCCAGCGCGGATTGATGGCGAACTGGCCCTGCGTGCCCATCATGCCACGGAATTTATTGGGATCGCCCGCTGAGCCCGAATCGACATTGTGGCCAGCGGTGCTGGGGAAAGCAGTCGTGTCGAGGAAGGCATCGGGATCCTGCTGGTGGATTCCGGCGATCTTCAAACTGTACTGGCCATTGTTGAAACGCTGGCGCCACTCGGCCTCACCGAGGAAGCCCTGCTTGGTATAGCCGGTGCCGGTGACGGTCAGGTCATAGGTCGGTGACAAGGCGAAGTAATAGGGAACTTTTACGCCGACGCCGAGATCGCTCTTGTAGACGATGCCGGGGATCAGGAAGCCGCTCTTGCGCTTCACCGTCGGGTCGGCAATCTCGAATGCAGGCAGATAGGCGAGCGGAAAACCGAAGAACTCGAAATTCGCATTCTCGAAGCGAACCGTCTTCTTCTCGCCGTTCCAGATGATCTTCCTGGCCTTGACGCGCCAGGTCGGCGCTTTGTCGGGCTTGTCCTCGCACGGTTCGCAGGCGGTGTAGACGCCATTGTGGAACGTGGTCAGCACGCCGCCCATGCGCTCGGCGCTTTCGGCGGCGAAATAGGCCTTGTCGATGGTTTCGACGCGCAACGCGTTGACGAAGCCGTCGGCGAAGTCATCGGTGATGTCGATGTGTTCCGAATTGATCTTGGTGCCGTCGCTGTTGATGACTTCGACATTGCCGATCGCGACCATCCGCTTGGTGTTGCGGTTGTATTCGACCCGCTGGGCGACAAGGCGATTGCCACCATAGTCGATCTGGACGCCACCGACGGCGGTCACCGTCTGGTTGTCGTTGTTGTAGACCAGCGTATCGGCCGCCAGCAGCATCTGCGAGCCGGACGGAACCGATGTCGCCATGTCGCCGACATCCTGCGCGAACGCCGGCATCGGGACGGCGCTGGCAAACAGGCACGCCAAGGCGGTCGCCGCATAGAGGCGCGCCAAACGGGCCTGCCTGTTGCTGGGCAAAAACGCTTCCCTCACTAGCCGTCTTCCTTGTATAGCAGGAAAGTCACCCCGAAGAACATAGCCACCACGACCGGCACCCATGCGGCTACGACAGTCGGCACGAATCCCGCCACGCCGAATGCCTTCACCAGCACCGAAACGACATAAAGCAGAAAGCCGGCGATGATGCCACCCAGAATCATCGTCGCCGATTGCCCCATCCTAGCAAATCGCATTGAAACCGTTGCCGCAATCAGCGTCATGGCGACGAGAAGGAACGGCAACGCCACCAGCGAATCAAACTGCATGGCAAAGGCATTTGCCTTGAGGCCGAAGGAGCGGGCAACCTCGATCTTTCCGGGCAGTTCATAGAACGGGATGGTTTCGGGCCGCGCCAGCCGCTCTTGCACGAATTCGGGCCTCAGATTGGTCGGCACGCGATCGCTTGCCGATGCCTGGATCGTGCCGCTCTTGAGCGTCTTGACGTCCTGCAAGTCCCAATAGCCGTCGCGCAGGAAGGCGCGCGCGGCGTCCTTGCGCTCGACGATATTGCCTTGCGGGTCGAGAATGAAAAAGACGACATCGGCCATCTCCATGCCCTGGTTGAGGATGGCCCGCGCACCGATGATGGTGTCCCCCGAACCGGTTTTCTGCCGGATCCAGGGTGCGGCATCGGCCGAAACCGTGTTCGATTTGCCGGAACGCAGCTGGGTTTCGATCTGCTCGGACCAGGAGAATGCGTGTGCGGCGAGCGGATTGATGACGCCCACCGACAGGACGCCGAACAGCAAGGCTCCGATGCAGCATGGCAAGAGGAATTGCCAGGCGGAAACGCCGGCGGAACGCGCGATGACCAGTTCGTAGCGCCGGTTGAGCGACACCAGCGTCGCCATCGCCGAGAAGAGACCGACAAACGGCACTGTCTGCAGCATGATCATCGGCATGCGGAGGCCTGAGATGGCCACTGCCGTCCCGTAGGTGAAGCCGGGCAGGCCGGTGGTGCGGCCGGAGAGCTCGGTGAAATCGATCAGGAACACCAGCGCCAAGAGGCCGATGAAGAACCAGATGGTGATCGTCACATAGCGGAAGAAGAAATAGCGGCCCAGCGTCCAGCCCATCAGCCGACCCCTTGCCCTGAAGTGCGGCGCCTGGACAAACGCAGCTTGAGAGCGTTCCAGCTGTCACCGATGTGGGTGGCGAAGT
The DNA here is from genome assembly GCF_040317725.1 of Mesorhizobium sp. M1396. NCBI lineage: Bacteria > Pseudomonadati > Pseudomonadota > Alphaproteobacteria > Hyphomicrobiales > Phyllobacteriaceae > Mesorhizobium > Mesorhizobium sp. M1396. The sequence continues at coordinate 60,650 of NZ_JAMYLA010000029.1, forward strand.
TTGTCATCCAGTCCGCCCACGCCACCGGCAGTTCCATGGTCCGGTTGGAGACGATGAACCAGATCGCCACCGCGGAAGCCACGATCGGCACGCCATAGACCATATAGGCATATTGCGGGATGTCATCGGCCTTGCTGGCGGCAAAAAAGCCCAGCCAGCGCACGAACAGTGATATCCCTATGGCCGTGATGAGCGGATTGACACGCGCCTCGCGGTGCGAGCGGGCGTCTCCGGCGACCGCGAGCGCGATGAGCGCGAAGACCATGGAATACGTCCATTCCGAAAACCGCTGGTTGACCTCGGCCAGGTATTCGTAGGGGTTCTGCTGATAGCTCTTGTCGTTGGCACTTGGGTTGAGCAGGTACTGGGTCGTCTGGTCCTTCGGCAGGAGCGTCACCGCCGAAGCCGCCGCCATGAAGGCCGACATATCGAAGGCATAAGAGGTGAACCGGATAACGGAGAGATCCCCGGTCAGCGTTTTGCGATGGATGACGCCGTCATTCATCATCAGCACCTTTTCGCCGCCGCGTTCGACGATGCTGCCGGTCTTGGCGTAATAGACGAGGTTGACGCCTTCTTCGCGTGAATCGGCGACGAAGATGCCGCCCAGCCGATTGTCGGGAAGCCGCTCGCCGACCTGCAGGAACAACCCGTCCTCGATCTTGCGGAAGGTGCCTTCCTGGATGATCAGCGACAACAGATCCGCGCGTGATGACGCCACCAGGGCGCGGTTTTTCTGCCGTGCATAGGGGTCGATGCCGTTGTCGACGGCAAAGGAAAAGACGGCGGCCGCGAGCGCCAAAAGCATGATTGGTCGCACGATCGTCCAGCGCGAGGCGCCCGCGGCGTTGACGACGGCGAGCTCGGAATCCGAATTCATGACACTGAGTGTCTGTGCGACCGCCACCACCAGCGCAAAAGGCACCACGATCGGGATGATGGACGGAAGAATGAGGGCGGCGACCTCGAAGAAGGTCAGCGCCGATTGGCCGCTGTCGGTGACCAGATCGATCTTTGCCAGCACCTGCGTCGTCCACACGATGGCCAGCGTCCAGACAAGCGCGGCCAAGAAGACCACGAAAGCGCGGCGCATGATGTAGCGTTCAACGACCTTCATGAAGGCTTTTCTCGATTTTCTCGAACGGCATCATGCCACCGCACAAGGGTAGCTGTCCGGCGGCGCCCGCACAACTGGCTCCAACAGAGGCTCGACCCGGTTCCCGTCCCAAGTCAGCCGCCCCGGCGGGCCGGAGTGTCGGCGGGAATGGATAAGAAAGGGAGAACATCGATGGTTAACAACAGGTTGCGGCAAAAAGCGGGGCCGTGCCGCGAAGAATCATTATCGATTCCGTAGGTCATATGGGACGGGAATTCGGCAAAGTCTTGCCAAATGCCGGAAAACGACCAAATGTCGCGCATCGTCTCGAACCGCTTCCCCAAAAGCCGCGCATTCCCCGAAAGCAGGACATGATGAGCCAAAGACCGTCGATCGCCTTCGCCAAATTCTCCGCACCCCAGACCGCGTCGAACAAGAAGGGCACGGTCTTCGTGCTCTCGGCGGATGAGGGCGGCCTGAGCGACGCAGCCAAGGCTTGCGATCCCGGCAAGACACTGGAGCGGGCCTTTCCGGTGGCCGAGTTCACTGGCAAGTTCGCCAACGTGGTGGAAGTTCTGGCGCCGCAGGGGGCGTCCATCGACAGGCTGGTGGCGGTAGGCGCCGGCAAGGTGTCGGGACTCGACGACTATGCGTGGCTAAAGCTTGGTGGCACCATTGCCGCGTCGCTGCGCAAGGCGACCGACGTGGCCGTGGTGCTCGACCTCGCCGGCGCGTCGCCAAGTGGCAAGGATGCGGCAAGCCTTGCGGCGGGCATTCTCCTGCGCAGCTATTCCTTCGACAAATACAAGACCAGGAAGGACAAGGACGACGGCAAGGCCGAGCCAAAAAAGCCGGTCAAGGTGACCATCCACACCGCCGATCCGGCCGCGGCGAAAAAGGCTTTCACCGATGCCGAGGCGGTGATCGAAGGGGTGCTTCTGGCGCGCGACCTCGTCAACGAACCGGCAAACGTGCTCGGGCCGGTCGAATTCGCCGCCCGCGCCAAGGAACTCGAGGCGCTCGGCGTCAAGGTCGAGATCCTGGGCGAGAAGGAGATGAAGAAGCTCGGCATGGGCTCGCTGCTCGGTGTCGCGCAGGGCTCGCCGCGCGGCGCCCGCATGGCGATCATGCAGTGGAACGGCGGCAAGCCAAAGGACAGTCCGGTTGCCTTCGTCGGCAAGGGCGTCACCTTCGACACCGGCGGCAATTCAATGAAGCCGGCGTCCGGCATGGAGGACATGAAGGGCGACATGGGCGGTGCCGCCGCTGTCACCGGCTTGATGCACGCGCTGGCCGCGCGCAAGGCGAAGGCCAATGTCGTTGGCGTCATCGGTCTGGTCGAAAACGCCGTCGACGGCCATGCCCAGCGTCCCGGCGACATCGTCACCTCGATGTCGGGCCAGACCATCGAAGTGCTCAACACCGACGCGGAAGGCCGCCTCGTGTTGGCCGATGCGCTGTGGTACTGCAACGACCGCTTCCAGCCGAAATTCATGGTCAATCTGGCGACGCTGACCGGCGCCGTCATGGTCGCGCTCGGCCAGCACCATGCCGGCCTGTTTTCCAACAATGACGAACTGGCCGAAAGGCTGACGGCGGCGGGGCAGGCTACACAAGAGCGGCTGTGGCGCATGCCGCTCGGCGCCGAATACGACAAGCTGATCGATTCCAAGAACGCCGACATGAAGAACATCGGCGGCCGCTATGGCGGCGCCATCATCGCGGCGCAATTCCTGCAGCGCTTCGTCAAGGATACGCCGTGGGCGCATCTCGACATTGCCGGCACGGCAATGGGCTCGCCGTCCAACGAGATCAACCAGTCCTGGGCGTCGGGGTTCGGCGTCAGGCTGCTCGACCGGCTGGTGCGCGACAATTATGAGCAGTGAGCGGATTCAATCACTATAGAACGAAGCGATGGCCGACGTCCTGTTCTACCACCTGACCGAATCGACGCTCGAGGATGCGCTGCCAGGCCTCCTGGAGCGCAGCATCGATCGTGGCTGGCGCGCCGTGGTGCAGACCGGCACCGAGGAACGCCGCGATGCGCTCGACCAGCATCTTTGGACCTTCCGTGACGATACGTTCCTCGCCCACGCAACCGATCGGGAGGTCCATCCCGGCGAACAGCCGATCCTGCTGACCACCGGCGACGGCAATCCCAATCAGGCCAAAATAAGGTTCCTCGTTGACGGCGCGATGCCGCCCGACCTTGGCGGCTACGAGCGCGCGGTGTTCCTGTTCGACGGCCACGATGCCGCCCAGGTCGAAGCGGCGCGGGGACACTGGAAGATGATGAAGGACGCCGGCCATGCCGTCACCTACTGGCAACAGACGCCAGACCGCCGCTGGGAGCGCAAGGCCTAATATACATGCCGCCCAAAAATGGCCTCGGTTTTGGGAGAGCGGCTGCATAAAAACAAAGATCTAAAGTAAAGCAAGTCGCCTGGACCGTTAAGTCGGCCCGCTTTACCAGTGGCCTGTCGCGGAAGACAGTATCTACTGCTTTGCCTTGATCCGGTCCATTTCCCTGGTGACGTAGTCGCCGTATTTCAATTTCATCGCCTCGTCCGACCGGTTGTGATGCGAACTCCTGAAAACATACCACTCGCCATCAGGTGATTTACGCTTGTAGATCACGTTGCCTGCCTGGCGATGCTCGAAGCAGGTCATCGAGCCCTTCACACCCCACGAGCCGTGCCATTGCGCGCGGTAGCACAACTTGCCGCCGCCGGGAATGAACCACATGCCATCGCCATAGCCCGACTTGCCTTTGTCGTGGGTCCAGGCGTCGAACTGCCGCTGTTTGACGGCAAAGAACCCGGCGCCCTTCTTGGCCCACAGCCACGAATGGTTCTGATAGATCTGGTAGACGCCTTCGTCGGGAACCGCGGTGGCTTTTTGCGCCTGCTCGGCGATTTTCGTCGCCGTTTTGGCTGTCGCGGGGATCTGGAAGGCAAGAACAAGAACGGAGCAGGCGAAGGCCGCTCCGAGACGATTTCCTAGTATTCGTTTCACGAAACCCCCTCCACGGATTGATTTATGCCATGCCTCAACCATCTTCCCGAACCGCTGGTTCGGGAAGGATCACGATCAAACAAGGAGATGGAGACCCATCCCGATCACGTCGGGATGGGTAGGCACGATGCGTCTACGGCAGGACGTGCTGGGTCACCCGCCAGTCGGGCAGACCGTAGCCATCCAGCCACGGCCACACTTCCTTCTGGTTGAAGTAGACGACCGAGGTCAACGCTGGGAACTCCGCATAGGATTTACGGGTATCTTCCTGCCACTTCGAGACATAGTCCTGCTTTCCGACATAGCCGAGTTCCGCCACCACGATCGGCTTGTTGAACCCTGCCACGCGGTCATAGCCGGGCTTCAGCATCTCGGCGAACGTACGGTCATGACCGGCCTCGTTATTGTCCTTTTTCTGCAGACCGAACACCGACAGGCCGATGACATCGACGTAACCGTCGCCAGGGTAGTATTTTTCCAAGCCCTCTTCGCCTTTGGGTGACCACATGTACTTGGCGGCCGGCGCGGCTTTGCGGCAAAGATCGACTTCGCGCTTGTAGGCGGAAATCCAGTCCTTGGGCGCCCAGTTGGCCCAGGTGAAGCGGCCGTTCTTGTCTTCCATCTCCTGCGCCCAGCGAATGGTCACCGGGCTCTTCATCTGTCCCACCAGGTCGCAGATCGCCTGCATGTTGGCGTCATATTTGCCGCCCAGTATGCCGTCGCGCAATTCGGGCGGGGTGATGCGCCAGTCCTTCGACCAGGTCCACGGCTCAATCGTGATCAGCAGCGAACGGCCGCGTTGCAGCGCATAGGCGTCGGCCTGTGGCAGCGTCGCCAGATCGACGTCCTCCCAGGGTAGGAACAGCTCCTCGATGCTGGCACTCTTGTCGGTGCTGAAGTCCCCATAGGGATCATAAGATCCGAATGCGGAGGCGGCGCTGCTCGTCTGAACGGGGTCCGTCCCTGCGACGGAGCCGGCGCCTCCTGCGGTGGGGAACGCGGCGCTCCCGCCCAATACCAGCGCGATTGCAAGTGCATTTGCTGCAGAGCGTTTCATGTCTGACCTCCCATGGCTTCAACTTCCCGCGGAAGTAAAGCTTCGCCCGTGCGCATCGATGTTTGATCGACACGACTATCCAAAACCAATAAGCCCTAATGGCGCAATCTGCGGGATTTCGGAGCGACCATCGGCGGGTGTGCGAGCCTTCGCACAGAGCCCACCCAAATTATCTCTCACGGCACCAACACCGAGGAGCTACTGAGAGAAGTTCGCCGCGATACTCACAAATTCGCGTCAATATCCCGATATATCATCACTAGCTAATTTAAGAGCCGGTCAGGGCCAAGAGTCAAGTGCAATTAACGGTTGCTTAACCTTAACACGCGCGACATGGTTAACGCTGCTAGCGGACCGGTTCCCTCCGAGCAGCCTCGCCCCCGTCAGCCGGCACTGAAAAATTTGCCGGCTTGTCCCGACAGGGCTGGTCGGTTGCGATTATTCTGCCCCGATTCAAAGGCGTCAGGTAACCAAGCCTCAGGGATCGTAGTTAACGAATACTTAATTTAGTTGACTCTAAGCAAGTGCGGGCTGATTCTGCCGCCGGGGTTTGAGAGCTTTCAGCCTTCTGTCGGCGGAAGCCCAAGTGGCGGCGAGTAAGTTATGAGTGCTTCCGTACAGGCACGCATCATCGGCCATACGAGCAGACGGGCGCATCGGTCTGAAGCGGCTCTGGCCGCCACTGCGCGGAAGGGGCCCTTTCTGGTGCCCGTTCTGTCGGCCACTCAGCAATGGATATTGAGACTCGCGCTGGCCTTCTGGTTCGTCACACTCGGGTTTTTCTGGATCTGGTGGCTGAAGCCCGAGCATGTCGAGCGTGTCGGGCCATACACATTCGCGACGCTCATTCTGCTCTGGCTCACGCTCATGCCGCTGTACTTCCTCTTGAATGTGCATGCGTCGAAGAAACCGTCCAAGCTTCACACGATCCCGAAGCGTTCTCGGGTCGCGATGGTGGTCACCAAGGCCCCGTCCGAACCGTTTGCCGTGGTTGCGCGCACGCTCGAAGCGATGCTGGCGCAGGATTACCCACATGACACCTGGCTGGCGGACGAGGACCCTTCCGGGGAGACGGTTCGCTGGTGCGAGGCTCACGGCGTGCTGATTTCGACGCGGCGCGGCAGGGAAGACTATCACCGCACGACATGGCCGCGCCGCACCCGCTGCAAGGAAGGCAACCTGGCGTTCTTCTATGACCACTATGGCTATGAGCGTTACGATTTCGTTGCTCAGATGGACGCGGATCACGTACCGACGCCGACTTATCTCAGGGAAATCCTTTATCCCTTCGCCGATCCCTCGGTTGGCTATGTCTCGGCGCCGAGCATTTGCGACAACAATGCCGCCGAGAGCTGGTCGGCGCGCGGCCGGCTGTTTCCGGAAGGGATGTTTCACGGCCCCCTGCAGTCCGGCCATACGGGCGGTGGAGCTCCGCTCTGCATCGGCTCGCATTATGCCGTGCGGACCAAGGCGCTGAAGCAGGCGGGCGGTCTCGGTCCGGAACTGGCGGAGGATCACTCCACCTCCATGCTGATCAACGCGGCCGGATGGCGCGGGGTGCACGCGCTCGACGCCATCGCCCATGGCGACGGGCCACAGACCTTTGCCGATCTCGTCACCCAGGAATTCCAGTGGTCGCGAAGCCTGGTGACGATCCTGCTCGAATATTCTCCCACATATTTTCCCAAGCTTCCGCCGCGGCTGAAGTTCCAGTTCCTGTTCTGCCAGCTCTGGTATCCGCTGTTCGCCGTCTTTGCGCTGCTGATGTACGTCACGCCGATGTATGCGCTGTTCACCGGGCGTAACTTCGCCAATGTCATGTACGCCGACTTCCTCGTCCACTATGTGCCCAACGCCGTCGCCCTGGTTGGCTTGGTTATGATGCTGAAGGCTTTCGGCCTCTCGCGCCCGATGACGGCCAAGACGATCAGCTGGGAAGGCACGCTGTTCCTCTTCTTCGCGCGCTGGCCCTGGGTGCTCGCCGGCACGCTGTCGTCGATCCGCGACTATCTGACCAAATCGTTCGTCGATTTCCGGGTCACGCCAAAGGGCAGCGGCCCAAAGAACCTGCTGCCGGCCCGCGCCCTCGCTCCCTATGTGGCGCTGGCGATCGGCGCGGCGCTGCCCGTGCTGCTCGTGGATCACCCCTTCGACGCCACCGGCTTCTACTGGTTCGCCGCCTTCAACGCCTTCCTCTACGGGCTTCTGGTGGTGGTCATCGTCGTAAGGCACGTCATCGAGAACAGGATCCCGTTGCGTGCCAATGCCGCGAAAGTCGCCTTACAGGCGTCGCTTGCCACGCTGGCGCTCGCCGTTCCGGCCGTGAGCTTCTACGATCGCGGCATGGAAGGCGTCTATGGCCTGCAGCAGGGCGCCGGCGGCCTCCGCATTGTCAGGATCGCCTATGTGGTTTCCGGCGCCGGCCAGGGCGACATCGGTGCCCGCAATTTCTACTTCGATCCAGCTTGGGGATCGCCCCGCTGACGCCGTGAGGCGTACGCGCGCAAGCAGCTTCCTGAATTGCATTTGGCTTGATGGCTGCCGGCGACCGCGGCAGTGGCGGGCGCGAGCTCAAAAGATCAAATTTTAATAATATCCGATCGAGCGCTGAAAGACCGCGCTCATCATGTCGCTTGCACGAATTTTAATAAGCTTCCTCTAATATTTGGCCACGATGTGAGCGGCGATGGGCTGCTCACGTGGCGCGGAAAAGCAAATAAGAGAGAATAGATCTCCGCGCTCCAGCAACTTGTATTCGTGGCAGGGGAAGGCGATGAAAAAATTTATGGAAAGCGGGGCAAGGATCGGCAAGAAATATGCCTGTGCATTTGCCGCTGTTGCATTGATCTCGATGGTGTCCGGTTGCCAGGGCATGGATGCGACCAGCTCGATCGGCACCAAGCCCGTGGTTCATACGCTCGGCAAGAAGGTGCACTACATCAAGAACAAGCGGCTGCATCTGATCAACCGCAAACCGCTCACACAAATGACCACCGTGACGCGCACGAGGCAGGAGGCCTATGCGGCCTTCGTGCGGCCGCAGCGGGTCGGCAGGCCGGCGCCGGTGAAGATTTCCTATAGGCCGGGCAATGGCGGCCCGTTCCTGGGTCATTCGCCCTGGATTTGCGGCCCGAGCGGTTTCGGCCAGCGCGCCAGCTGCCGTTCGCGTTACTAGAATCGAACCCAAAAGTGGCGGCGCGATTTGACTGAAGAGTCGGCCGCTCTGGTCTTCGCCGGGGGGCGAAAGTCGAGGGCGAGAGGTTGGCGCATGCGTTGCGCCTTGCCTCTTGCCCTCGACCGCCATTCTTGGCGACACCAGTCGACGAACCTTGCCAGCCCTTCCTCGGTCGGCACCTTCCTGGCAGCCGGCTGAGCCGGTCATCACAATCGGCATGGAACCTCCAGGGTGTTCCGATCAGGTCACGATGGCCGGCTAGGGCGTTGCCAGCCGTCATTGTCACCGGATGCCGGCCGCGGCCGCGCGACATAGGCCGATGCTCCATTCGCCTCGTGATAGACACGTGCCAGCATTTCCGCCAGGACGCCCGACGTCACCATCTGCACCCCGGCGATGAGCAGGAAGAAGCCGGTGAACAGCATCGGGCGTGTTCCGATGTCCTCCGCGAAAAGCAACTTGAGGCAAAGCAGGTAGGCGAGGATCAGCGAACCCAGCGCGCCAAGCACAATGCCGATGCCGCCGAAGAAATGCCCGGGCCGTGTGCGATAGCGCATGAAGAAATACATGAACACCAGATCGAGCACGACCCTGAAGGTGCGCGAAATGCCGTATTTGGATTGGCCGTGGATGCGGGCATGGTGCGTCACCACCTCCTGCGCGATGCGTCTGGGGGTCGTCACCGTGGCCAGCCAGGCCGGGATGAAGCGGTGCATCTCACCATAGAGCTTGACGCTGCGGATCACGTTGCCGCGATAGACCTTGAGGCTGCAGCCATAGTCCTTGAGGCGCACGCCGGTGACACGCGCGATCAGTGCGTTGGCGATGCGCGAGGGCAGTCTGCGCATGAAAAAACCTTCCTGGCGGTCCTTGCGCCAGCCGACCACCAGGTCGAGATCCTCGCTCAGCAGGCGGTAGACCATGCGCGGGATGTCGAAGGGATCATTTTGCAGGTCGCCGTCGATCGTGGCGATGACGTCGCCGCGCGCCGCGTCGATGCCGGCCTGCATCGCGGCGGTCTGCTTGTAGTTGCGCACCAACTCGACCGCATGCACATGCGGGCCGTAATGCATTGCCAGGCGCCTGATCTCGCTCACCGTCGCGTCGGTGCTGCCGTCATCGACCAGCACGACCTCCCACGGCTGGTCGTAGCGCTCCATCGCCTGGTGAATCCGTGCCAGCAACGGCTCGACGTTGTCGGCCTCGTTGTACATGGGTACGACGATGGACAGCGTATGGTCCGGCATTACCGCGCCGTCAGGCAGTCCCGAAGCTGGGATGGGCAATACGTTCATTGGGATGGCTTCCTTGCAGGTCCGACAGCCGGGTTCCCCGGCAGCGTCGATTTCGAGGGAAACAGCCAGGCGATCGCGCCCGTAGCGATAGCCGAGCAGAAGATGAACAGGTGCAGCGCCAGGGCCGCCTGCAGGCCGCTCTTCATCGCGATTCCGGATGTGAGCAGCGCCGCCGCCGCACCCGCTTCATAGGTGCCGAAGCCGGCGACGCCTTGCACTGGCAATATGGCGGCGCCTTCGGCTCCGACGACGCCGGGAAAGGCGGTGGTGAAAGATGTCCCCAATATCAGCGCCAGCAGCCATCCCTGCACGGTGAGCTTCAGCGACCAGTTGGCGATCGTCCACCACCAGCCGTAGCGGGAGCGCCCGGTCGCCTCGGTGAAGGTGTCGCGAAGCAGGCCGAGCTTGGCCACGATCCTGCCGCGCCCGGCCCAGTCATGCGGCGCGCGCGCCCAGCGCGGCAGGTACCAGGCCGCGGCGATCAAGGCGGCCACGCCAGCAATCCTTATCGCCGGATGCAGGCCGGGCCACACCGCCAGGGCCAGCACGCCGACGACGAAGGCATCCTGCAGCCTGAACCACAGCAGCGAGGCGCTGGCACGCATGATCGGTACGCCGAAGACCTGGCGCAGGAGGAGCGGAAAGGCTGTCTCGCCGCCACGGAAAGGGACGACGTTGATCATCGCATTGTGGATCAGGATAATGCGCAGGCAGGCGCCGAAGCGGCCATGCACTTCGTCGCGGAACTCGTCGCAGACGCGCAGCGCACGCAAGACATAGGTGACGAAAAACGCGATCGTCGCCACCGCGAACGTGCCGGGCGTGATGCGGTCGAAGGCGTCGCCGACCATGCGCCAGCGCGAGTCGCTGGCCAGCCAGGCCAGCAGGGCCAACGTCACGACTATCGAGATTGCCCGTTTCAACCAATTCTCCGCCGGTTTTCACCGCCGAGTTCCAGCGGCGGCATCGCGTGGCGCCCGAATATCCCTGGCGTCATCGGGGATCGGTTTGCCTGGCCCACCGCCTTGCCCGCCTTCCGCGGGCGAATGCGGGGCCGCTGACACGTCGGGACCATATCCTGTCCGAGGCCCGCGGCCCCAGACTGTCGCGGCTCTCATGGACGGGTGATCCTATAGACCAGCAAATCATCCGAATCCACAAGCTTGGTTGCGGTCTTGTCCAGATAGTCGATGACCCCGTCATGATGCTCGACGAACAACCGGTCCTGTTTGTCGGCTGCGTTCTTGGCCGTGCCGAACAGGTCCGCGCCTTGCGCGCGCAACTCCTCGAGCTGCGCGATCGCGGTAGCGTCGTCGGCGACGAATTTCGACCATTCGACATCGCCTCCGCCAGGCGGGAACACCCAGCCGCGCGCCCTGCTGTAGTAGACGGCGACGGGATCGCCGGCCTCGGGCGCGATAGCGACGACGAGGTCGCCCGGGCGCGCCAACCGCGCCAATTCCTCGCCAAGCAGCTTGCCTTTCATGGCGATCGGCGTCTTCATTGTCCTGACGAGGGGAAAGGTCGACCACACGAGTGCGATGGCCGCGATGCAGATCGAGCGCAGCACGACCGCCGGCGACAGAACGGTTCCCGATGCAAGAGCTGCCAGGAGAAGCGCGCCGCGGCCGCAGAACATCGCGAACGGCACATGGAAAATGTGGTAGTTCCAGGGATTGCTGGTGATCTCGCGCGCCGCCGCCAGGTAGACGGCCATGGCCGCGGCCAGCCAAACATAGGGAATGGCCGAAAGGGTGCGTCGCTTTGGATCTTCGGCGGGTCTGGGCGGCATCCAGAAGCCGATCGCGATCAGCACCATGAACGGATAGCCGTAGAACCACCAGACCGACGTGTTCCATACGGATTTGAAGTAGAAGCTGTTCCTGAAGAATGTCCAGAAGCCGGAATCCCAGATATAGCCGCTGCCGGCGACATGAAACGGCGGATAGCTGCGGCCGAGATAGATCGCCCAGCTGAAATAGGCGCCGATGATGGCCAGGCTCAAAAGCCCCGACAGGAAGACCCTGGTCGCCTGCTTCCACTTCTTCTCCAGCATCCAGCAGACCATCAGGTAGAAGATGACGGCGCCGGCGGCGAGGCCTGGCGGCTTCGACAGCACGCCGAGCGAGAAGCTGGCCGTGGCGAGCGGCAACAGCCAGCCGCTGCCGCCGGCCCAGTATTTCGCGAAAAGCCAGACGCCGAGCGTCACCAGGGCCAGCATCGCGGGGTCGGGAAGAAACGAGCTGTCGATCATGATCGCCGCCGGCATCAGCGCGTAGGCAAGTGCCGCGGCGTGGGCGTGCGTCTCGCCCCAGAACAGCGCCGTTAGTCTGTGTAGCGAAAACACCGTCACCAGACCGAAGAAGGCCGCGACCATGCGCCCGAACCAGTCGTGCCAGCCAAAGAGTTGGTAGAGCAGGGCAGTCAGATAGCTGACGATCTGGAACTCGCGGCCCTGATAACTTGGCCCGGGCCCGGTCCAGCTGATCTCGGGGAAGAAAATGTTCCAGCTGTGCTGCTGGAAATTGTCGGCCATCATTGCCGTGCTCGTCTCGCGCCAGCTGAAGGCGTCGACCAGCGGCAAGGTTATGTTGTGGAACCTGAACACGACCGCAATGAACAGGATCCCCAGCAAGATCGCCGTGTTGGGGTTCAGGTAGTCGCGAGCAGCCGTATCCCGGCCGGCCGACTGCCGCAGGTATTGCTGAACTTCGGCCTGATCCAATTCCGGGTCGTCCGTCATTTGAAACCGCGTCCTCTCTGATGTCCGCGGATTTTGTTTTTGCGCGCGATTGTCAAAGGTGCGGCAGTATACGACGCAATCCCTAATTTTGACGACAGCGGCTATGCGTGTCTCGAATAGTTGTTGTCGTCGGCTTCGCGAACGTTGACATCGCGGTTCTCGCGGCTGTTAAATAGTTCGCATGGCTGTCGCGCCGATAGCGCCGCCGTGGGTCAAACAGACATGCGAATGCCAATTGTGCAGATAGCTCCGACCAGATCGCCGCCGCCAGGTGTCGACCGTCGGCGACACAAGGAACGTCGTCGGTTCGCAAGTTGCGCGCAGTTTCTGTTTCTCCTGGCCCTCTTCGGCCAGACGGTTCTTTCGGGAACGGCGCACGCGGCTGCCGCCAAGGACAGCGCACCCGCGCAAGCGAATAGCGCAACTGTTCCGACAGCCTACGAACTGCAGCTTCTATATGCCGACCGCACATGGGTATGGAAGAACGGAGCGGCCTATTTCGCGCAGGGCGATCGACACCTCAAGGCCTGGACATCCGGGCAGGACACGGCATCTGTCGCGGAGGGCAGATGGCTGGTGACCAGCGGCGGCAAGATGTGCATGGAGCTCGCCTGGCGGTCGAAGGGCTACACCGGCAAGCAGCATCGCACCTGCTACAGCCACCGGATCCAGGGCGGGAACATCGAGAAACGCAAGGATCCGGATGGGGAATGGTACAGTTTTAAGCGATCCCCCGAGGGTCTTTCCGACGAAGACCGGAAGTTCGAAACAGGCGACACGAAGGGCGCGCGGTTCGAAGAGGCCCGCAAGCTGGTCGATTCCAAGAATTAGGCGGTGTTCAGCCGCGCTGAGACACGGCCGGACCCGCCCCGGAGGCTCCCCCAGTCTTGGTCCCTGGTGGTACCGTTCAGCATGGCCGGCAAGAGCCATGACGCCAATGACTCTCGCAACCCGCTTCCGACAATCCAGACGGCTCATGCCGGAGTGCCTGTCAAGGAACTGGCGAATCGCTTATGGTGAAGCATCACGCGGTTCGGCGGGTGCGGTCGGCACGCCGACCGCCGCTTGATATCATCCAATCGTATATGACAGAACGACAAGATGGTGGGGCCTACCATACGGTTTTGATGAAATTTAATAATTAGTGATGTCTAATGTTCAGGTGTGATGTGCGAAGGGTCACTCATACGGCGTGAAAGCGGCGAAGGCATAGGTATGTCGCGACGCGCTCTTGGATTACACTTGATAGCAAGGGACAAATGATGAACAATTCGGCAATGGGCGCGTTTCGCCCAAGCAAAAATATCGTATCTATTGTTACGGCTGCAGTGATGAGCTTTATGGTTGCGGGTTGCCAGGGGATGGATGCGACCGAAACCAATTCGGTTCTCATCAAGCCTGTGGTCCATGCGGTCCGCAGCGAGCCCGCGGTCCAGCCGGTCCAAGCTGGATACTTCGTACGTTCGCTCAGAGCCGAGCCTCAGATCCTGATGACCAGCACAGTTCGAACGACCGAAAGAGATTACGCCTTTGCATCGCCGATCAAAGTCCGCACGCCGGCGCCGGTGAAGGTCTCTTTCAATCCGGGCAGTGGCGGCAGGTTCCTGAGCGGTTCGCCTTATATCTGCAGCCCTAGCGGGTTTGGCCAACGCGCGAGCTGCCGCCCCCGCTATCTCTGATCTATCGAGCCGCGGCCGAAGCTGCCGCCTTGATCGGCGGCAGCTTCATCGGCTTTGTCTCCAGCCCAAAAAATGGGGCAGCCGTTCTGACGATCGTGTCGATGTCGGAGAGCTCCGGCACGAAGCCGAGATGTTCGCGTGCGCTTCCCGGATCGGCGTAAAGCTCCGCCGGATCTCCCGGGCGCCGGTTCCTGAACACGGCCGGGACGGATCTTGACGTCATACGGCCGACCGCCTGGACAATCTCCTTGATGGATACGCCCCGCCCTGTGCCGAGGTTGACCGCCAGGCTTTGTCCGCCGCCCTCGAGATAAATAAGGGCCTTCAGATGGGCGCGGGCCAGATCGCTGACGTGGATATAATCGCGTACGCAGGTGCCGTCCGACGTGTCATAGTCCGTGCCGAAAACCTCGATCTCGTCGATGATGCCTGATGCGGCCATGAGCACTCTGGGAACAAGGTGCGTTTCCGGCGAATGCCACTCACCAAGTTCGCCGTCGGGATCGGCGCCGCAAGCGTTGAAATAGCGCAGGATCACGAATTTCATTCCGTATGCGGACGCATAGTCGGAGATGATCTGTTCGCCCATCAGCTTGGTGCGCCCGTAAGGGCTGATCGGATTTTGCGCGGAGGTCTCGCAAACGGGCAACGCTTCCGGCACGCCGTAGGTTGCGCAGCTGCTGGAGAAGATGATGTTCTCGATTGAGTTCGCACGCGCCGCATCGAGCACCGCGATGGTGCCTGTCACATTGGTCGAATAGTATTCGGCCGGCTGGTGAACGGATTCTCCGACATAGGCCAGCGCCGCAAAGTGGATGACCGCCGTCGGTTGATATGTCTTCATCGCGGCCCGCAGCGCGGTCTGGCTGCGGATGTCGCCGACGACAAGCGGACCCCAGGCGACGGATTTCTCGTTGCCGCGGCTCAGATTGTCGAAAACCACCGGCAAATAGCCGGCGGCGGCCAGCAGCTTGCAGGTGTGGCTGCCGATGAAGCCGGCCCCACCTGTCACCAGGATTGCCGCACGGGTCATGAAGCCGTGGCTCCTTTGGCCAGCTGGCTTCCGTAAAGCAGGGTATCAAAATACTCGACGGTACGTGCGAGCCCCTGGCGCAGGCCGACTTTCGGCTCCCAGCCGAGATTGGCCCTGGCAAAGGAAATGTCCGGCTTGCGCTGTCTGGGATCGTCGATCGGCAGTGGCCGATGCACGATCTTCGATTGGGAGTTGGTGTAATCAATGACCAGTGTCGCCAATTCCATGATGGTGAATTCGCTGGGGTTGCCGAGGTTGACCGGGTGCGTGGGCGCACTCGGCGTATTCATCAGCCGGACAAAGCCCTCGATCAGGTCATCGGCATAGCAGAACGAACGCGTCTGCAGGCCGTGGCCATAGACGGTCAGGTCTTTGCCCTGCAGCGCCTGGACGATGAAGTTCGAAACCACGCGTCCATCATCGGGCTGCATGCGGCGGCCGTAGGTGTTGAAAATGCGCGCGACGCGGATATCGAGGCCATACGTTCTCGAATAGTCGAAGAACAGGGTTTCGGCCGAGCGCTTGCCTTCATCGTAACAGGACCGCGGTCCGTGCGTATTGACGTTGCCGAAGTAGCTCTCGGGCTGTGGGTGCACAAAGGGGTCGCCATAGATTTCCGAGGTCGAGGCCTGGAATATCTTGGCATTGTTCTGGCGCGCGAGCTCCAGAAGGTTCAGCGAACCAAGCACGCTCGTCTTGAAGGTATGAATCGGGTCTGCCTGGTAGTGCGGCGGAGAGGCTGGGCAGGCGAGATTGTAGATCTCATCGAACTGAAGACCCGAAGGCAGTGTATCGACGATATCGTGCTCGATACACATGAATCTCGGATTACGCAGAAGGGTATTGAGATTGTATCTCTTGCCGGTGTGGAAATTGTCCAGCGCGACGACGTCGTATCCGTCCCGCAAAAGGCGTTCGCATAAATGCGATCCTAGAAATCCAGCACCTCCGGCGACCAGGGCGCGACTTCGGTTTTGGTTGGCGCCCCTTTGGCTGCCGGATTCCAGTTTCAGAACCTTGATGAGCTTACTCATGCTTTCCCCGCACGCATCGCACACGCTATCGCCCAGCCGGACAAAGCATTGCCCAGCCACTTCCATGAGAACGCGGCAAACCTCCGCATCCGCGGAATCGCCATCACTGATGTGCTTTAATTGTCCTTTGGGGTTCGCGAAGCTGGTGCCGCTACACGATCTATGTGCCGCCGCTCAGCATTCTCCGTGCCCCGAAATCGCGATCACACGTCTGGTGCCATCATCGTCGATTGCTCGCCCAAATTGCACATCCCAACGCATCAAAAATATACCTGTGGAAATTATAGTCAACTAAATTAGCAATTCCTTAATCATGTCTGTTTACGAATGGTTAATCATAAAGCCGATGTCGGCTTCTCCAGGCCGAGCCATAGGCGTCCAAGGACGATTCTCTTTGTAAATCAGCGTATTGGCTCGACCATCGCAAATTAGATAGTCGGACGAGGCATGCTCGTTTTAAGGCAGACTCAGAGCTTGGCAGCGAGGAATTCCAAAAAAGAACCGGTGAGACGATCTGGGGCGCGCGCCCGAGCCAGTGGTCCCATCTTGCCAGAAAGTGTCCACGCGCATTCATTTCATTGGAGAATGCCGGTCATTATCGCAATTGCGTTTGAGCGCATAGGTAGAACCTTGTCTGCCTTGTTGTGCGGCCATGCCGCCGATCTGGTTGCTGCCCCGTGTGATCCGCTTCTGGGGTCTTCTCGGTCGCGCGCTCCAGCGGCCCGAAAGCCGGGGCATCTGGCCATCGCCTTTTGATCGTCGGGGCGCTATTGGCAAGGTCACGATAGCCTGTGGTGATATGAATGCGCTCTCTGTTTGTCCTGATCCTGCTCGCTGGCACCGGCATCGGTGTCATCTATCCCTGGGCGATGAGCAATTTCTCCGGCCATGAGATCGGCACCTGGCGGGTCTATGAGCAGGGCCGCTTCAAGCCGCGGACGGTGCCGCTCGGCAGCCGCGACGCGCCGGTGCGGGTGCTGGTCGACCTGACCGCAAGAGCCGAACGCATCGTCTCGCAGCAGCGCACCGTGCTGACGCTGACCGCCGCCAGCAGTGGCCGCACGGTGCTCGCCTCGACGCTCCAGTTCAACCATTCCGACAATCCGCGCCAGGCCAGCCCCCAGCTGCCAGACAAGATCTTTCGCGACGAGGCCGGCGTGATCGAGACCATCAGCCCAGGCCCTTATATCTTCACCGTTGGACTGGGTGATGCCGACGACATACCGATGCGAGCGGTCGATCTCATTTTGCGCTCCGGTGTCGGCGAGATCGACAGCCGTGCGCGGCCGGTCGGCTTCTCGCTGGTGGCGGTCGGCTTGATCGGGTTTTTGCTGACTTTGCGCACTCGTGGCGGCCGGCCGGAAAATCCGAACTCGCAGCCGCCACCGCCGCGCTGGGGCAGGGGCTGATGCAAGTCGCCCAAAGTGTGCAGCGGTTTTGGGACAACGACATGCATAACGGCACCGAACCATGAACTACCGCCATGCCTATCACGCCGGGAATTTTGCCGACGTCGTCAAGCATGTCGTGCTGACGCGATTGCTCGAGTATCTGAAGCAGAAGGACAAGGCGTTTCGGGTCATCGACACCCATGCCGGCATCGGCCGCTACGATCTGTCGTCGGTCGAAGCGCAGAGGACCGGTGAGTGGCAAGGCGGCATCGGCAGGCTGATCGATGCCCAGTTTGCCGCGCCGGTGGCGGCACTGCTTGCGCCGTATCTGGAGACGGTGCGGTCGCTCAACCCCGAGGGCGGCATCCAGAAATATCCGGGCTCGCCGCTGATCGCGCGTCACCTCATGCGCAAGCAGGACCGGCTGACGGCGATCGAGCTGCACCCCAAGGATGTCGCGAAGCTGAGGACGCTTTTTGCCGGTGATTTCCAGGCCCGGATCATCGAGCTCGATGGCTGGCTGGCGCTTGGCGCGCATCTGCCCCCGAAGGAAAAGCGCGGCCTGGTGCTCATCGATCCGCCATTCGAGGAAACGGGTGAGTTCGAGCGCCTCGTCGACGGGCTCATAAGGGCGCACAAGCGGTGGCCCGGCGGCATCTATGCGCTGTGGTATCCGGTCAAGGACCGCAAGGCGATCATCGCCTTCCGCAAGGCGCTGAAGCAATCCGGCATCCCGAAGCTGCTCGACATTGAATTCGAGATCAGGCCGGCCACTTCGGAGCCCAGCCTCGACGGCAGCGGCCTGCTGGTGGTCAACCCGCCTTTCACGCTGGAGGGCGAACTGCGGACGCTGCTGCCGGCTTTGCACAGGCTGCTCGCCGTGGGAAAGCCGGCGCACTGGTCGCTGGAATGGCTGGCAGGCGAGCAGGCTTGACGGTGAAGGGCTTCAGATCTCGCCATTCGGCGCCAGGTGCGAAAATGCCCGCGTTCCGGCAGGGTTGAGAAGGCGGGCTCCTTAACAACCCGGGCTCGCGCTAATCCGGCTTTGGCCAACGCGGTTTCAACCTGGGAAACCATTGTTTCCGCAACCGCTTGACCGCCGCCAAGCGAATCCGCACAGTGCGCGCAATCGACCTTGAGAGGCTGTCATGACTCGCTTCGCCAAATCCGCACTTGCTGTCCTGATTTCGCTCTGCACACCGCTGGCCGCGCCTCTCGGTGTCACCCAGGCCGTGCAGGCGGCCGACCTTGGCGTCTATTCCGACGACGATGGCGGCATCTGCGGCGAAGCCTGGGTGCTGAACAAGATCACCAGCCGCTTCTCCTACCAGGTGCACCACGTGCCGCATCTGCCGGATGTGCGGATCACCGATTTCCAGCGCATCCACCAGCACCGCTATCTGCCGGCCAACGATACCTGGCCGATCGGTCGCCGCTACTGCGGCGCCACCGTCAGTCTCTCCGACGGCCGTGACCGCACCATCTGGTACCTGATCGAGGAAGGCCAGGGTTTCGCCTCGATCGGCGACAATGTCGAATTCTGCGTCTCGGGCTTCGACCGCTGGATGGTTTACAACGGCCGCTGCCGCGTCCTGCGCTGAACGCGGCGCTTTCTGTCTCCAATCACTTTTCGCGCCCGCGGCCCGATCGGCCGCGGGCGTTTTTCCGTGCTGTGTTGACAGAAGATGCGATCCGCCGCATAGCGATGAGACAGACCTGTCTCATCACTGGTAAGCGTCATGACGTCATCGCCTGCTTCCGACAAACGCCAGCACGTCATTGAAACCGCCTACGCGCTGTTCAAGCGCGCCGGCTTTCACGCCACTGGCATCGACCGGATCATCGCCGAAGCCGAGGTGGCCAAGATGACGATGTATCGGCACTTCCCGAGCAAGGACGAGTTGGTCGTCGAGGTGCTCGACTACCGCGCCGTGCGTTTCGACCGCCAGCTCGACCGGCTCGCCCAGGAGGGCATCACGCCAGAGCAGAAAATCGGAAAAATCTTCAGCTGGCATGAACGTTGGTTCCGCAGCCCGGATTTTCATGGTTGCCTGTTTGCACATGCGCTGGCCGAGTTCGGCGATCCGGGGCATCCGGTATTCAAGGCTGCCGCCAGGCAGAAGAACGGCCTCAAGCGGCGCATGCGGTCGATCCTCGAGGAGGTAATGCCGCGCGGCCGCGCCGAGAGTGTGGCGGCGACACTGCTGATGCTGATCGAAGGGGCGACCTTGCTGGCGCAGATGGGGCAGGCGGACACCGCCATTCGCGACGCCCGCAAGGCGGCCCTGGGCATCATCGCTGCTTCGCGCAGGCCGCAATGAGCCCATTGGTCATCGGGCTCGCGCTGTTTGCCGCGATCCTGCACGCGACCTGGAACGCCTTTCTGCGAACCGGGACCGACAGGTTGTGGACCGTCACCGTCATGAGCCTTTCCAGCACGGCGCTTGCCATTCCCTTCGCCGTCTTCAACGCCCTTCCGGCCGCGCCGGCCTGGTTCTATATCGTGCTCTCGGCCTGCCTGCAGGTCGGCTACAGCGTGTTTCTGGTGGCCGCCTACAGATATGGCGAGCTGGGACAGGTCTATCCGATCGTTCGCGGCAGCGTGCCGCTGCTTGTCACGCTCGGCGGATTTTTCCTGGCCAGCCAGCAGCTCACCATGCCGCAAACAGCCGGCGTCGCGCTGGTCGCCGGCGGCATAATGTGTCTTTCACTCGGAAGGGGCAGGGCCGCCACGACATCGATCCTTTATGCGCTGGCAACGGGCGCGATCATCGCCGCCTATGCGACAGTCGATGCGATCGGCGTTCGCGCGGCGGGAAATGCCGGCGCCTATACCGCCTGGGTCCTGCTGATCTACGGCGCCTTGCTATCGGCGACCTTCGTCGCCTGCCGTGGCCGCCTTACTGTCGACCCGCGGGCACCGGAAACCTGGAAGGCGCTGGGCGGCGGCCTGTTCGCACTTCTGGCCTATGGCGTCGTGGTCGCGGCCTTCGCGCTCGGGCCGGCCGGCCCGATCACCGCGATCCGCGAAACCAGCGTCGTCTTCGCGGCCTTCATCGGGCGCCTGTTCCTCGGCGAGATGCTGACGCCGCGGCGGGTCGGCGCCTGTGCCATTGTCGCCCTCGGCGCCATCTGTCTTGGCTATCAGCCGTGAGGAAAATCCGCATCGCGACGATCCTGAATTTTCCTGATGTCGCCGACAGGCAAACTGGCTAATCAGAACGCCCGAGAGCAACAGTCGCTTTCGGGGTCTTAATGGACCTTGCCACCATCCTTGCTTTCGCTACTGCCTTCTTCGTCTTCGCTGCCAGCCCCGGACCGGACAACATGACAATCGTCGCGCGCACCATCTCCAGCGGCGCCGCCTCGGGTGTCGCCTATGGTGCACGCACGGTGGTTGGCGTTCTCATCTTCCTGATCCTCGCCGCCTTTGGCCTGTCGATCATCGCGGCGAAGATGGCGATCGTCATGATGGTGCTTCGTTAAGGCGGAGCGGCCTATCTGATCTGGATGGGCATCAGGCTGTGGACCGCCGTGCCCGTCGTGCAGAACTGCAACCGTCTCCGGACGACACGGGCTGCTGACGATTTTTGCCACCGGCATCGCGCTCAATCTTGCCAATCCGAAAATGCCGCTGTTCTACGTGGCACCGCTGCTCAACGTGGTCGGCGCATCGCTCAACGCGGATCATCTCGGTGTGTTGATCATGATAGTCCTGGCCGTCGAGGTCGTGGTGATCGGCGGCCATGTCATCCTCGCTGGTCGCGCCCGCTCCCTGTTGCACACGCCGAAGATCATGCGTCGGGTGAACCGCGCGGCGGGCGGTGTGAATGATCGGCGCCGGCGTCGCCGTGGTCGCACGCGCTGAGAGATACGTGCGATCGCCACGCTATCTTCCGCGCGGCGCCGCCTCGGCCCGATCGAGAATTTTGCGCAAGAACGCGGCGTGGCCGCGGAACGCGCGCCGTCCGCTCGTCGTCGCCCTGATGCGCGTTTGCGGCCGGCGCCCGACGAACAGTTTTTCGATATCGACATAGCCGGCCCTGGCCAGCGTATCGAGATGCGCGCCGAGATTGCCGTCGGTGACGTCCATGATGGCCTTCAACTGGCTGAAGTCCAGCGTTTCTCGCCTTTCCAGCATATTCAGGGCGGCCATGATCCTGAGCCGAGTGCTCTGGTGGATGATTTCGTCGGCACTCATCGGTCAGCTCCGATGCGGCGTCGCCGGAGACCTCCAACGACGCTGCCGCCATGAGGCGCCGTCTCGGCAATCTCGAACAGTGACACCGCCGCTCGCTCCTGCGTGATCGACATTGAAGCACTCCCCTTTCCTCTTGCAGAATACTCTGCGATGTAGAGTAGTCTGTCAATTCACGAACAGGCCGGGCGATGGGATCGTGCTTGACAAGGTCAAGCAGCGATCGGTCATCTCATTGAAGTGTAGATCGCCAGCTCGCACGAGATGATCGCGCCGTTAAAGCAGCAGGTCATGATGTCAGCAGCCGGAGATCGATGCGCAAAGCTGGCGGCTGATCTTCACAGCTTCGCCGTCGCAGGGTGTGGAGAATGTCAGCTGCACACTCTAGGCAGTGATCGAAGATCAGCAGCGGATTTTTACGATGGTCAGCGCGATCGTGTGCCATTCGTAACCAAAACTTAAGCTGCGAAAATCAGTCTATTGCTTCGCTGGCTAGCAAGCCGCGAGTCAGATATGCATGAGCGCGCCAGGTCATTACGACCGTCGGCACAACGGAAGGGGCATCGCATGGCTAAGCAGTCATCCAAAGCGCCGGCGTCCAAGGCACCGGCAAAGAAAGCACCCGCAAAAGCAGCGACGGCGAAGGTCGCGGCTGCAGTGAAGAAAGCAGCACCTGCTGCCAAGCCGAAGGCCGCGGCGGCCAAGGCAAAAGCAGCGCCGGCCAAGAAGCCGGCGGCAAAGGCAGCGGCAAAACCGGCAGTGAAGAAGGCAGCACCTGCCAAGGCAGCGGCAAAGCCGGCTGCGAAGGCGGCACCGGCCAAGAAGCCGGCCGCGAAGGCTGCGGCAAAACCCGCGGTGAAGAAGGCAGCAGCACCTGCCAAGAAGCCGGCTGCGAAGGCTGCGCCTGCCAAGAAACCGGCAGCGAAGGCTGCGCCGGCAAAGAAGGCGGCGGCAGCGAAGTCTTCAGCCCCGGTGAAGAAAGCGGCACCCGCGGCCAAGCCGAAGGCAGCACCCGCGAAGTCCGGCAAGAAGTAATCGCGTCCTCCCTCGCCGGGGGCAGTGTCGAAACAGTCAAGGGCGGTGCCTGACAGGCGCCCCGCTCGTTGCTTCGGCATTCGGAAGGCGAGAACAGAGGCGGACGGAGGATATCTTTTCGCAGCTCCCAGGACTTCGCCATAGGGCGAAGTCCGGTGGGGTTTTTTTGTATCATCGATGGCGGATCAAATGTCGGCGTGAGGCTTTTCAGTCTTGGTTGTTGACCGGCTGATCCGCGTGCCGTCATCTTCTGCCCCCGTACGGAATTCCGGTCGGCTGCCTGGGTGATGAAGTGACTTTGGATCTCACGATTCGCAGAGCGGACGAGGACGGCGCGGAAGCCGTGAGCCACGTAATCCCAGCAGTTCTGCGACAGTCCAATGACTTGCCCGTGGCTCGCTGGCGGCCGGGTTTTCCGTTTCTGGCCATTGCTCCATCGCGCCCGATCGGTCAACACTGCCCGCCTGCAAAACAGGAAACCGATCCATGCCGAAGCTGCTCTACGCGTCGTCTTCTCCCTACAGTTCCAAGGTACGGATGGCGGCAGCCTATGCCGGCATCGCGGTCGATCTGGTGCCGATCAAGACCGACGAGAAGCCAGCCGACTTGATGATCGCCAACCCACTCGGCAAGATCCCGGTTCTGGTGCTCGATGACGGCCGCTCCATCCATGACAGCCGCGCCATTACCCAGCACCTCAACCGTTTGTCGAAGAACGCGTTGTTTCCGCGCAATCCCGACAAGCGGCTCGAGGCGGAAGTGCTGGAGGCGTTGGCGGACGGCATTTGCGACTGTGCGCTGTCGATGGTCTATGAACGGCGCACGCGGCCTGAGGAGATGGTCTACCAGCCCTGGCTCGACCGCCAATGGGGAAAGATCACGGCGGCACTCGATCTGCTCAACGCCAACCCGCCGAAGCTGCCGAAGAAGATCACTGCCGGCCAGATGGCGTTGCGCGCCTGCCTTGGCTATCTCTCATTGCGCTTTGCCGGAAAATGGGAGAAGGGCCGCGCCCGGCTGACGCGCTGGGCGGCACGCTTCGACGAGAAATTTCCAGAACTGAAGCCCTGCATTCCCGGGTGATCCACTTGATCACCCGGGTGATCCGCTTGATCCCCCGATCTCCCGGGTGATCGATTCGATCTCCCGCGTGATCATCCGGACACAAAAAAAGCCGGGCGCGAGGCCTAATGCAGTTCACTTAAGTTGGGCTGGATGAGGATCTGGTAAGACCTATCGAGCAGGATGGAGATTCGTTTCCATCCTGTTCGTG